>NZ_JBHWIO010000021.1:0-63870 GCF_042732075.1 Kitasatospora sp. NPDC059812 | reverse complement strand
CCAGCAGTCCCTCTACCCCGAACCCACCCCCCCGGCGCGGGGGGGCGCGCGGCCGCGCGCGCGCCCCCGCGCGCCCCGGCCGCCCACGCGGCCGGGGCACGCGGACGTCCGGGGCCGCACGCTCAGCCGCGGGGGCGGCGCCCGGAGATCGCCCGGGCGGCGAGTTCCGCGCGCCAGCGGGCCGCGTTGCCGCCGTCCAACTGGCCGGCGAAGGCGCGCCGCGCGGCCTGCACCAGCTCGGCCGAAGCGTTCGGGTACGCCTCCCAGACCGCCCAGAGCGCGTTCTCGGTGTCCTCGTCCAGGCCCGTGCAGGTGAGCGGCCCGGTCCCGGACAGGGTCTCGGCCAGCACCGCCTCGAAGACCCGCCGCAGCCGCTCGTCGTCGTCGCGCCCGCGGGCGGGGCGCTCAGCCACCATCGCTGCTGCCGCCGCCACCGCTGCCGCCATCCCAGCCGCCACCGTCGCCGCTGTCGCCGCCGCTCAGGCTCCGGTTCCGGCGCCGGCTGCGCGCGGAGCGGCGCAGCAGGGACCCCGAGACGAGCGTCGCGGACGCCACGGCGCGCACCCAGCGGGGGCCGCCGCGTTCGGCCCACACCACGCACACGCACCCGCCGACCGCGAGCACCAGGACACCGACCAGCACGGTACCGACCACGACCCACCCTCTCCCGTCCATCCCGTTTCCGGGCCGATCCTCTCAAGCCGAGCCCGCCGCCCGCGCCCCCGACCCGCCCGAAACCGGGATGATCCGCCATACAAGTGGACACCAGGCCTGTCCCGCAGGGAAGTTGGCGCCGCGCGGGATTCGCCCGACCCGCGCCCCGACCAGCGTCCCCGACCCGCGCCCCCCGACCTGCCCCCCGACCTGGCGCCGAGTGCGGTCACCAGCCCGCCGTGTGCCAGGATGCCGACACCGATCCTCTCGACCGGAGACCTTTCTTGACGATTCGCCGCACCACCGCCCTGGCCGCCGCCGCGACCGTGCTCTCCCTCACCGCGCTGACGGGCTGCAACGACGGCGCCCCCTCGGCGGCCCCGGCCCCCGCCGCCCCGCCGGTCACCACCCCGGCCGCGACGCCGACGACCCCCGACGCGGCCCCGACGTCCGCCCAGACGTCCGCCCCGGCATCGGGCCCGGCAGCGGCCTCGGCGTCCGCACCCGCGTCGGCCCCGGCCGAGGCGCCCGCCGGCGGGGTGATCGATCCCGAACAGGCCCTCGCCCAAGCCGCCCGCACGCCCTACGCGGCCTCCCAGGACTTCCGCACCGAGGGCGGCCCACTGGTCGCGACCACCACCGGCCGGATCAACCTCAACGGCAAGGTGCGCACCGGCCGTCTCACCGAGTCCCTCGGCGCCGGCGGCGGTTCGGCGGGCGACCCGGTCGTCGTCACCGAGGACGCGACGTACGTCAAGTCCGGCAGCGGCTGGCGCAAGTCCCCGCTCGGCGACCGGATCGCCGACTACCACGGTTACGCGAAGGCCCTGCTGGCGCTCGGCCCGGCCGCCCGCAAGGGCATGGAGGAGCAGAACGGCGCGCCCGCCTTCCACCTCTCCGGCACGCTCGACCTGGAGAAGATGCGCGCCGTGGACGCCGAGCACTACCTCAACCTCAAGCGCATGGGCGTGACGTCCTTCCAGCTCGACCAGTGGATCGACGCCCAGGGCCGCACCGTGCGCTTCGACCAGCGCGTCGAGATCAGGGGCACCGCGACGCGCACCTACGGCACCTTCCGCGACTTCGGCCCCGTCGAGCCGGTCCCCGCCCCCAACTGACCATCCGAGCAAAGGAGTCCGCCATGGCCAAGGGCCTGTTCGCGACCCTGCACACCACCCTGGGCCCGATCCGGCTGGAGCTGTTCCAGTTCCACGCGCCGAAGACGGTCCGCAACTTCGTCGAACTCGCCGAGGGCGCCCGGGAGTACACCGACCCGCGCACCGGCGAGCCCGGCAGCGGCCCGTACTACGACGGCACGCTCTTCCACCGCGTGGTGGCCGGCTTCATGGTCCAGGGCGGCGACCCCACCGGCAGCGGCACCGGCGGCCCGGGCTACGCCTTCGCCGACGAGTTCCACCCCGAACTGCACTTCACCAAGCCGTACCTGCTCGCCATGGCCAATTCCGGCCCGGGCACCAACGGCTCGCAGTTCTTCATCACGGTCGGCACGCCGGCCCACCTGAACCGCCGGCACACCATCTTCGGCCAGGTCGCCGACGCCGACTCCCGGGCCGTCGTCGACGCCCTCGCGGCCGTCCCCACGGACGGCGAACGCCCCGTCGACGACGTCGTGATCACCCAGGTCACCGTCGAGCGGCTCTGACGCCCGTCCCGGGCAGCCCTGCGCCCGTCGTCCGGCGGTGTCAGAGCCAGCCGCGGTCGTCGGCGGTGCGCAGGGCCTCGGTGCGGTTGCGGGTGGCGGTCTTGGCGATGGCGGAGGAGAAGTAGTTGCGCACGGTGCCCTCCGAGAGGTAGAGCTTGCCGGCGATCTCGGCGACGCCGGCCCCGGAGCGGGAGGCGTTCAGCACGTCGCGTTCGCGGGCGGTGAGCGGGGAGGCGCCGGCCGCCAGGGTGGCCGCGGCCAGTTCCGGGTCCACCACGCGTTCGCCCGCCGCGACCCGGCGGATGGCGTCGGCGAGGACTTCGGCCGGCGCGTCCTTGACGACGAAGCCGACCGCGCCCGCCTCCATCGCCCGGCGCAGGTAGCCGGCGCGTCCGAAGGTGGTGAGGATGACGACCCGGCAGCCGGGCACCTGCTGGGCCAGGACGGCGGCGGCGGCCAGGCCGTCGAGGCCGGGCATCTCGATGTCCAGGAGGGCCACGTCGGGCCGGTGTTCGCGGGCCGCGTCGACGACCTGGTCGCCGCGCCCGACGGCGGCGACCACCTCGAAGCCGTCCTCCAGGTCGAGCAGGGCGCACAGCGCGGTGCGGACCAGTTCCTGGTCCTCGGCGAGCAGCAGGCGGATCGTCATGTCGTCCCTTTCCGGGCGGGGGTGCGCCGGTGGCGGGCGCCCGGCGGGACGGTGACCAGCAGCCGCCACCCGCGCGGGCTCAGCGGGCCGGCTTCGACGGTACCGCCGGCCGCCGCGACCCGTTCCCGCAGCCCCCTCAGGCCCTTCCCGATCCCGCTGCCCTCGCCGGTCCCGCCGCCCCCGCCGGTCCCGCCGGTCCTGCCGTCCGCGCCCGTCCCGTCGTCGCGGATCTCCACGGAGGAGCCGGTGACGGTCACGGTGCAGCGGTCGGCCCGGGCGTGCCGGACCACGTTGGTCAGGCCCTCGCGCACCACCCAGCCGAACAGTTCCCCGTCCTGCGCGGCGACGGGGTCGGTGGACGTCGGCAGGTCGGCGACCACCCCGGCGGCGCGCAGCAGTTCGCGTCCGCGCGCCAGTTCGCCGGCCAGCGTGACGTCGCGGTAGCCGGTGACCGCGGCCCGGACGTCGGCCAGTGCCTGCCGGGACAGCGACTCCACCGCGGCCATCTCCGCCAGCGACTGGTCGAGGTCCTTGGCGGCGAGGCGCTGGGCCAGGCGGGACTTGACGGTGATCGCGGTGAGCGAGTGCCCGAGCAGGTCGTGCAGGTCGCGCGCGATCCGGTTGCGTTCGGCCTCCGAGGCCAGCCGCGCCACCTCGGCCCGGGCGGCCACCAGGGCCTGGTTGGTGGTGGCGATCTCCGCGAACGCCCCCGTGGTGAGCACGGTGAACAGCAGCGCCAGCGCCTGGAAGGTGCCGGGCCCGGTGTGCCAGGCGGGCACCGCCCACGGCACCAGCAGGGCGGCCAGGGTGGCGGCGGCGGTCACCCGGGTGGCGTGGCGGCGCCGCAGCACGGCGACGAAGGAGACCACGACGGTGGCGAGGTAGAACGCGTTCTCGTGGGCGAACGGCAGCGCGGCCAGGAACAGCGCGCTCATCACCGCCAGCAGCAGGAGCACCTGCCGCCGCCGGCCGCGGACCATCGCGGTGGCGGTGAGGACGAAGCAGAGGCAGAACGCGCCGACGACCGCGTACCCGGCGACCAGGGCCGCCCCGGACACGTTGTCGTTCACGGCGACGGCGGTCAGGCACGGGTAGACCAGCATCCCGGCGCCCAGCATGATCCGCCGCCAGCCCTGCACCCACCGCTGCGGGGCGCGCTCCCCTGTGGCGCGCTCCGCAGCGGCGTGCCCGGGGAGGGTCGCCTGCGTGTCCTCGTCCACCCTCGCCTGCCTCACGTCGCGTCGGATCGCGCGAACAGGGTACGCAGGTGGCGTCCGTTGATCACGGCGGCCACCCCCGCCAGCACCAGCCCGCACAGGGCCTGCTCGGCCTTCATCCAGAACGGGAAGGTCCCCGGCACGCAGATGATCACGACGATCGCGGCGATCATGACGGCCGAGATGATCCGCAGCCGCCGGTACGCCGCGTGCGAGCCGCGGGCGGCCCGGGTGGTGAACAGGGACGTGACCACGGCGCTGGCCACGACGAGGCTGCCGCGGATCCACACGGCCGGGTTCACCAGGTCGGGGTGGTCGCGCAGGGCGTAGGCGGCCGCCAGGGTGACGACGCTGAGGCCCAGGTAGGCGAACACCAGCCGCCTGATGGTGCGGAAGGCCCGAACGGTGTCGGGGTGGTTCACATCGGTGGAGGTCATGCCCCCATGCTGTCCGCGCCGCGCCCCCGCCCGGCAGTGTGCTGGCGCACCGGCCGACCGTGACAATTGTCAGCAGGTCAGGTCAGGGAAGGGCTGGTCAGGACGGGTCAGGACGGGTCACGTCAGGGCGGGGAAGGGCGGGTCAGGGCCGGGGGAAAGCGGGGCCGCCGCCCGGCGGGGCCGGGCGGCGGCTGGCTGTCGGTCGTGCGGTGGGGCTCAGGAGCAGCTGGTGAAGGTGGGGCTGGTGTTGGCGATGTAGAGGGTGGCGCCGCCGCTGGGGTCGGAGGTGAGCGGGACGGTGACGGTGTCCTCGGCGGTCCACGGGAAGCCGCGGGCGTCGAACGTCCAGCTGCCGGTGACCTTGCGGGCGAGTTCGGCCAGCGTCACCCAGCCGTACTGCTGGGGCGGGACGTTGACGGTGACGGCGTTGTTGACGGTGGTCGAGCCCTGCCAGACGTTGCTGTAGTTGACGGCGGTCTTGACCGCGGTGGTGAAGACGCCGCCGGGGGCGCCGCCGGAGATGTCCGCCCCGATCTCGCCGCCGAGGGTGCTGGACCAGCCGGTCATGTTGGTGACCGCGAAGTTCTGCTGGGCGGCGCTGCTGGTGTTGTTGAACCAGATCGAGGAGACGCAGATCTTGGGCAGCGGTGCCGCGGGGGCCTCGCTCTTGACGGCCCAGGAGCAGGAGGAGACGTCCTTCTGGCACTGCTTGGCGGCGTGGTCGACGGCGAGGCTGCGGGCGGCCTGCGGGAAGCCGGTGGACCACTGCTGGTTGGCGGTGCCGTTGCAGGTGTACTGGTCGGTCCAGGCGTCGTCGTACTGGGCGCCGAGCAGCAGGTCCAGGCAGGTGTTGTCGCCCAGGTGGCGGATCATGAACGCGTCGGCGGCCCCGGCGACCGGCTGCAGGAACCACCGCTGGCTGGACTGCCCGGCGCAGGTCTGCTGGCGCAGGGCCGGGGTGAAGAAGGCCAGGTCGATGCACTTGCCGGTGTCGTTGTTGACGATGGTGAAGGAGAAGTCGGAGGGGTCGACGCTCAGCCGCCAGGACTGGTGGTAGCCGGGCGCCGAGTTGGTGACGATGTAGGCGCCGTCGCCCATGGTGCCGTTCTGGACGTCGAGTTGGCGCCCGTTGCTGAGGGACTTGATGGTCAGGCACTGCTGCGGGGAGGCGCAGGCGGCGGCCGGTGCCGTGGCGGCGTGGGCCCGCGCGGTCGCGAACGGGGAGGCGGTGAAGCCCAGGGCGGCGCAACAGGCCACCAGGACGGCCGCGATCAGGCGCAGCCAGGGAGCCGGTCGGCTCGGGGTCGTGGCGGAGAGCACGGGGTCGGGTCCTTTCGTCGGGAACAGGGAGAGGGGAGAGGAGTCGGAAAGAAGGGGAGGGCGGGCCGGTCAGGCGGCGGCGAAGGCCGCTTCCAGGCGGGGGACGTAGTCCACGAGGTCCTGCGCCCAGCAGCCCGCACTGTGGCCGCCGTTGCAGGCGGTGCCCCAGCCGGCGCCGTTGCCGTAGTCGACGTAGTGGTAGCGGTACCCGAGGGCGTCCAGGCGGTCCTTGAGGCGCTTGGCGGTGCCCTCGGCCCAGAACTCCATGTCGGAGGCGCTGCCGTTGCCGTTGCCGGTGTAGACCGCGATGCCGGTGTCGGTGAGCGCGCCCAGGCGGGAGACCGGGTCCGCGGCGTTCCAGCGCCAGTCGGCGTTGAACACCGGGTACGGCGAGCCGAAGATCGCGTCGCTGGAGACCGTGGGGCCGAAGTCGAGGCCGCAGGGCTTCCCGTCGCTGGGCCCGCACAGCACGGTGCCGGCGTTGGTCAGGGTGGCGACCACGGCCCCGCGGATGATCATCTCGTTCACGGAGAGGTCGTTCGCGCCGGACATGGTGAGGACCTGGCCGAACAGCCGGGGCCGGTCCTGCGCGTAGTGCAGCGCGCCGAAGCCGCCCATCGACAGGCCGCCGACGGCCCGGCTCTTACGGCCCGTCAGGGTGCGCAGGTTGGCGTCGATGAACGGGACCACCTGGTCGAGGTGGAAGGTCTCCCAGTTCTGCGCCCCGGCGGCGGTGTTCTGGTCGAGCCAGTCGGTGTACCAGCCGCGCAGGCCGCCGTCCGGGATGACGGTGATCATCGACTGCGCGGCGGTGAGGGCGGGGTAGGCCAGGGCCGGGTCGCTCGGGTTGTCCGAGGCGCCGTGCAGGAAGTACAGGACCGGGTAGCGCTTGGCCGGGCTGGCCGCGTAGTCGGCGGGCAGCAGGATCCGGATGGTGTGCTCCCCGGCGACCTGGGGTGTGGTGACGGTGAGCACGAAGTTGGTGGCGCTGCCGGTGGCGGCGCCGACCTGGGTGAGCCCGAAGCCGTCCTTCATCGGCGGCGGGGCGGGGGTCTCGGCGTGCGCGGCGGGCACGCCCAGCAGCAGGAGGCAGGCGGCCAGGGCGGCGACGGCCGCCTTGGCGTGCCGGAGCCGGGCGCGCAGGGGCCGTACGGGCGGGCGCCGGGCGGGCTGGGCTGGTGTCATGGGTTGTCCTTGGCCGTGAGGGTGCCGCCGTTCCCGGGGGGAACCGCTGGGACTGTCTGAACACCGACAACTCTTGCGAGATCACCTCGCGGTCCGCCAGAGCGCCCTGCGGCGCACCTGGGCCACTGGCGCATGTGCGCCACCGGCGTGGGTAGCCTCCGACGGCCCGTCCGGGCGACACCGGTACAACGACAAGCCGACAAACCGACGAGCGGACGGGCCGACACACCGGCAGACGGACACACCGATACGCCGACACACCGATACACCGATACACCGACACGATGACGGGGGACGTCGTGCACGACGTGCTGGATCCCGACTCCGAACGCGGCCGGGTCTACCGCTGCCTGGTCGGCCGTCCGCAGGCGCGGGCGGCGGAGCTGGCGGCCGGGGTCGGCCTCGGCGAGGGCGCCGTCCTGGCCGTGCTCAGGGAACTCGCCGACGAGGGCATCGTCGTGGCCTGCAACGGCGACGGCCCGCGCGACGACGGCCATTGCGGCGACGGCCACTTCGACGACGGCCCGCGCGGCGACGGCCCGCGTGGCAACGGCCACCGCGACCGCGACCGCGCCTGGGAGGCGCTGCCGCCCGGCCGGGTGGTCGAGGCGGTGCTGCAGAGCGACGCCGTCCGGCAGGCCACGGCGCGCCGGGCCGGGGCGGAACTGGAGCGCCTCTACCGCTTCGCCCGGCGCGACGCCGGCACCTACGGCGCCCTGGAGGTGGTCGAGGACGCCGCCCAGGTGCTGGCGGCCAGTCGGCGCCTCCAGCTCGCCGCCCGCCACCAGGTGCGGGTCATCGATGTGCCGCCCTACTCCGGCAGTTCGGGCTACTACCTCGACCAGGAGGTGCTGCAGCGCCAGCGGATGGCCGCCGGGGTCGTCTACCGCTCGATCTACCACGGCTGCGCCTTCGACGACCCGGTCGCGGGCCCCAACATGGCGCGCATGGTCGAGGCGGGGGAGCAGGCCCGCACGCTGGACGAGCCGCCGCTCAAGCTGGCCCTGGGCGACGACGACCTGGCGATCGTCACGCTGGCGGCCGACGGGCGCCCGGGCGTCGTCTCGCTGCTGATCCGGCCCTCGGGCCTGCTGCGGGCGCTGGCCGCGGTGTTCGAGACGCTCTGGCGGCTGGCCGTCCCGGCGTCGGTGTCCGCCGTCGACCTGCAGATCGGTGAGCGGGACCGCCGCATCCTGACCCTGATGGCCAGTGGTGCCACGGACGACGCCATCGCCCGGCGGCTGGGGCTGGGGCGGCGCACGGTAGTGCGCCGGGTCTCGGCGCTGCTGGCCCAGCTGGGGGCCACCACGCGTTTCCAGGCGGGCGTGCAGGCGGCCCGGCGCGGCTGGCTGTGAGCCGTCCGCGCCGGGCCGGACCCCTGGGGGGTGGGGGTCAGGGAAAGGTGGTCAGCAGGTGCCCGCCGCGCGGTCGCGCACGACCAGGTCGGTGCGGCCGGGGGTGGAGTCCAGCCAGACGACCCGGGTGCCCTGGTCGGCCGCGGGCTGGTCCTGGCCGCCCCGGTCGCAGGAGAGGCGCTGCGGGGTGCCGCCGCCGGTCGGGAGCTGCCAGAGCTTGGGCAGCGCGGCGTTGGTCCAGCCGCCGGCGGGCTTGGTGCTCTGGACCTTGTAGGTGACGGCCTGGTCGGAGGCGGTGAGGTCGCTGCCGGGCGTCGGGGCGTTCGGCGAGTCGGCGGCCAGTATCTCGTTCACGCCGGAGCCGTCCAGGGCGCCGGAGCGGATGGAGGCGCGGGCGGCCGCGCCGGCGGGGGTGTCCAGCCACAGCAGCCGGCCGCCGGCGAGCCGGGCGGAGGAGGCGGTGGTCGCGGCGGCGCCGGGGGCGGCGTGCGCGGTGTACTGCGCGGTGACCTTGCCGGCGGCGATCGAGTAGACGGTCGGCGCGGTGACGTACTGCTGCCCGTCCTGCCAGGACTCGGTCCAGGCGAGGTAGCCGTCCTTGAGGGTGAGGTCGTCCGGGTGGTGCCCGTCGGCCAGCGGCAGTTCGACCGCGGGGGCCCCGTCGTGGGACAGCCACAGGCTGGTGCGGCCGGCGGCGGAGTCGTGCACGGTGAAGGCGATGTCGCCGCCGGAGACCTGCGGGTTGCCGGGCTCCTTCCCGTCGGCGCGGAACAGGCTGCGGACCGGGCCGGCGCCGGACAGCGGTGCGGTCAGCAGCTCCCGGCTGTGGTCCTTGGCGGTGGTGCCGATGGCCTTCCACACGGCGTTGGTGCCGTCGGTGGAGGGCCAGCTGTGGTAGCGGCCGTCGTCGGGGCTGAGCCGGACGGGGGCGCCGCGCCCGGTGGTGGAGCCGGTGTACAGCGCGGTGGTGCCGGGCAGGGTGCCGCCCGTGCCCTTGACCGGGTCGGGGGCGGGGGCCATCGCCACCCAGTGCCCGCCGCCGGCGGCCGGGGGCGCCATCGAGTAGGAGAGGTTGCGGGCCAGCGTGCGGCTGTCCATGCCGATCCGGCTCTCCCAGCCGGCCTTGATCCCGTGTGCGTCGAACGCGGCTGCCACGGTGCGCAGTTGGGCGTGGCTGAGGCCGAGGTCGCGGCCGGCCGCGAGCGCGGCGTTGCGCCCGGCCACGAAGTCGTCGAGCGGGGTGAGGTAGGCGGTGAGCGCCCGGTAGACCACCCGGTCGGCGGTGAGCGGGTCGAGGGTGCGCCGGATGTCCCACAGGGCGCCGCTGAAGATGGTGGCGTTGAGGTGCTGTCCGCCGTTGTCGACCGTGCCGCCGAGGTAGTCGTTCACGGTGGTGCGGTGGTCGTCCATCCGGCGGTCCGCGCAGGCCTGCGGGGTGCCGGTGCG
Source organism: Kitasatospora sp. NPDC059812 (assembly GCF_042732075.1). Taxonomy (NCBI): domain Bacteria; kingdom Bacillati; phylum Actinomycetota; class Actinomycetes; order Kitasatosporales; family Streptomycetaceae; genus Kitasatospora; species Kitasatospora sp. NPDC059812. The sequence continues at coordinate 53,944 of NZ_JBHWIO010000021.1, read as the reverse complement.
GCACTTGCTCTCGCCGAGCAGCGCCGCCGCCGGGTCGTTCATGGACATGCCGCGGGCGGTGACCTCGATGGCGTTGCCGAAGTAGTCGGCGAGCCCCTCGTTCATCGCGCCGGCCTGGCCCATGCCGGCCAGGTCGGCGGTGTTCGATATGACGCCGTGGGTCATCTCGTGGCCGGCGATGTCGAGGGCGGCGGAGAACGGGTAGTAGTTGGGGCCCCCGCTGCCGTAGACCATCTTCTTCCCGTCCCAGTACGCGTTGGCGTAGGGGGCGCCGTCCTGGGACACGTTGACGACGGAGGTGATCGCGCCGCCCTTGCCGTCCAGGCCGTTGCGGCCGAACCGGTCGTGGTAGAAGTCGTACACGATACCGGCGTTGACGCTGGCGTCGGTGGCGCCGCTGGTGCCGGCGGAGGCCGGGAAGTCCGGGCCGGGGGAGTGGGCCGGGGGGAGGTCGGCGGGGATGCCGCCGCCGAAGTCCATCTCGTCCCGGCCGCCCGCGTCGTAGGTGGTGATGGTGGCGGGCCGGGTGAGGTCGGTGAGCTGGTAACTGCCGTCCGGCAGGCGGGCGATGTTCACCTTGGCGGAGTTGCCGCGGGCGTCCGGCGCGGTCCCGGTGGCGGGTTCGAGGCCGGCCGCGGCGGCGCGCTGGTCGGTGCCGCCCGCCGGGAGCGGGGCGCGGGTGTCGTAGGCGAGGGCGACCACGCCGACGGTGGCGTCCACGAAGACCTCGCGGGCCGCCGGCCCCCCGGTCGCCGGGTCGGTGGCGTGCACGGTGAAGCGCTGGGCGAGCCGGCCGGCGCCGTCCGGCAGGACGACCAGGCCGTGGTCCTCGGCGGTGGCCGCGGCCCGGGCCTTCGGGTCCTGGACGGAGCCGAGCGCCAGGTCCCGCAGGGCGGCGGCCGGGACGGTGGCGGTGGTCGGCACGGTCAGGCCGGTGAAGTACTTGCCGCCGACCGACTCGACGCGCTGCCCGGCGCCCTCGCCCGTCAGGTGCACCAGGTACTGCGCGCCGAACACGGGAACGCCGTCGTGGCGCTGCTCGAACCTGACGGTGCGCCGGCCGTCGGGGGTGCTCTCGGAGCCGACCTCGGCCAGCTCGCCGGGGTCGACGTGGTAGCGGTCGGCGTGGGCCGCGAGGTGGGCGCGGGCGGCGTCGGCGGGGCTGCCGACGGCCGGCTCGGCCAGGCCGGTGACCAGCTGCGGGGCGGCGGTGTCCTGACCGGCCACCAGGGAGGGCACCGGGTCGGGGGCGGTCGCGGGCCCGGCCAGCGCGGGCGGCGCGGCCAGGGCCAGCGCCACCACGGCGGTGGCGCTGATGCCGAGTGCTGTGGACGTGCGGGAACGACGGGGCACGGAGGTCCTCTCGCAGGGCCGAACGGTGGTCGCGGCGGGCCGGTCGCGCCGACCACCGCGACGATCACGATAAGTCATCCAACGTCATATGTCGATAGACTTTCTATATGCCCCCGGAGAGCCGGAACCCGACCCCCGCAACCGGCCCGCAACCGGCCCCCGAAACCCCCAACCCGCCCCGCCCGGCGAGCGATTCGTTCAAGACGCCACCACACCCCCCGACCGACACTGACCCCCATGACCGATCGCGCCTTCACCCCCGCCGCCGGCCGCCTCGGCCCCGTACGCCTCTACGACCCCATCGTCTCCCTCACCCGCGAACGCCTGTGGCGCAGCCTGCTCGCTATGCACGTGGCCCCCCGCCCCGACGACGTGATCCTCGACGTCGGCTGCGGCACCGGCTCCCTGGCCGTCCTCCTCGGCCGCGTCGAACCCCGCGCCCGCGTCATCGGCGTCGACCCCGACCCCACCACCCTCGAAGTGGCCCGCCGCAAGGCCGCCGCCGCCGGCGTCACCCCCGAATGGCACATCGGCATGGGCGACGCCGTCGCCGACCTCGTGGGCGCCGAAACAGCCGACACCGTCGTCTCCAGCCTCGTCCTCCACCAGTGCCCCATCCCCATGAAACAGGCCGTCCTCGCCTCCATGCACACGGCGCTGCGCCCCGGCGGCAAGCTCGTCATCGCCGACTTCGGGCGCCAGCGCACGGCCGCCATGCGCCTGGCGTTCCGCATCGTGCAACTGGCGGACGGCAAGGAGGACACCCAGCCCAACGCCGACGGCATCCTGCCCCGGCTGATCACCGAGGCCGGCTTCCACGGCGTGCGCGAGACCGAGACCGTCTCCACGCTCACCGGCTCGCTGTCGTTCTACGTCGCCCGCCGCGCGTAGGCCGCGCCCGCGCCGCCCGCCGGGTTCCCCGCCCGTTGGGTTCCCCGTGCGACCGGGGGAGATGACGCACCGGCAGGCCCGCACCTCCTGCTCAGCCGAGCGCCGTGTACTTCACCCGCTCCTGGAGCGGAGTCAGGCACTCCGTCAGCCGGCGTGCCTCGATGCTCTCCACGCGGTCGGGCGGTTCGTCCTCGTCCCCGGCCCAGCACATGTAGATGTCGACCGGCCCGTGCAAAAGGGCCGCGGACACCAGCGCCGCCAGGAACTCCCGTGAGTGCTTCTGCGCGAGGAACTCCTCGCGCTCCTCGTCCCGCATCGCGTCGACGAGCGCCATCGCGTCGGCCGTGTCGGTGAACCCCTCCCACTCGAACCGGGAGCTGTTGAACCCGCAGCCGCAGCCCTCGTGCGAGCCGACGCAGGTCACGTGCGGTGAAGTGAAGCGGGCTCGAACGGGCGCGTCGGCGGCAGTCTCGCGAACCCCGCAGTAGCAGGTCCCGAGCTGCGGACCGGCGGCGCAGGGGATCGGCAGCACGGGCTGTTCGGTTCCGATCCACACCATCAGACACATGCGGACGAGGCTACGCCCGGCCCGAGGCACCCGCCGGACTGCCTGCCCGGCCCGGGCCGCCCGCCGGGCCCGAGGCGCGCAGCACCGGGAGCACCGCCGACGGCGTCAGCCCCGTCATCTCCCGCATCTGGCGGCTGAAGTGCGCCTGGTCCGCGAAGCCGCCCGCCAGCGCCGCCTCGGCGAGCGTGCGCCCCTCGCCCAGCGCGTCGGCGGCGCGGGCCAGCCGCCGCCAGATCCGCCAGCGCGCCAGCGGCACCCCCAACTGCCGCCGTGCCAGCGCCCGCAGGCGCTGCGGCGACAGTCCCACCCGGGCCGCCAGCCCCGGCAGCGCGACCCGGTGGTCCGTCAGCGCCTCCATCGCCGCCCACAGCCGCACGTCCACCTCGGCCGACGGCAGCACCCCGGACGGACACAGGTCCTCCTCCGCCAGGTCCCGCCACTGGGGCGCCACGGTGACACCGTCACCGCACCCCGCCCGCAGCCGGTCCGCGAACGCGCAGTGCGGATCGACGAAGAACGCCGACACCCCCCGGACCGGCGCCATCCGGTGCCACACCATCGGCGCCACCACCACCGCCGCGCCCCGGTGGCGGACCCCGGCCCCGTCCACGATCGTCACCTCGCCGCCCGCCGCCGCGACGGCAACCTGGAACGCGGCGTGCCGGTGTGACGTACTGTCCGCCAACGGCCCCCGGTACAGCGCGTACCCCGCGCCCACGACGAAGCGCCGCCCGATCCCCTCCCACTGCCCCATCCGCCCGATGCTGCCAGAGCACCGCACCCGCCACCCCGGATTCCGGCCACCCCCGGGAACCGTCGGACCCGCCTACCGCCTCAGGCCCACGTCGCGGGCCTTCCAGGCCAGGAACGCCGAGAACCGGACCGTGCCCGCCAGCCCGGCCAGGGCGAGCACGATCCACAGCGGGATCCCGAACAGGCTCGGCCGGCTCGTGATCATCCGCTCGCCGGCGAGCCACACCCTGGTCTCGTGGCCGTCCGGATACAGCTTCCCGGTGGGCCGCTCCTCGCTGAACTCCCGGCCGCCGGCGCTCCAGTGGTACGTGCAGCCGTAGACGTCGTGGCCCTGGTTCTGGTCGTCCAGCTCCCGGCCCGTCGTCCGGCAGCCCGTCACGGTGGCCGTGACGCCGGGCGGCTCGTGCAGCCTGGTCCGGACGGCGTAGGCGGCCTGCGCCGCCGCGAACACCGTGCCCAGGGCGAGTACGAGCAGCAGCACCAGCGCCACGCAGGAGACGACGTAGTCGGTGGTGGAGACCCGACGCAGCAGCGGCAGCGAGGCGCCGACGGCCGCCACCAGCGCGATCCCGCACACCACCAGCCACCACCGCGGATTGCCTGGCAGGTCCTGCGACCCCGCCCACACCACCGGCCCGGCCGCGCCCCCCAGCACCACCACCCCCGCCACCACACCCACCGCACAACGTCGGTGCAGCGCCCCCCACGCCACGGAAGCCTCGCGCACCACCCCGCCCCCTCTGCCCGTTCACCCTCGCCACCCCGAGGACGCCCCCACCCGAAGCCACGGTTTCGGTCCGGTGCGACACGGCTCGGTGCGGGGCTGAGCCAGGCCTATACGGGCAGATCCCATCCGGGCCCGTCCTCGGTGCCGAGCCAGACCCGCTGTCCGGCCGCCGACACGGTGATCCCGAAGCGATCCTGGTGCGGCTCACCGGCCGCCTGCCAGGTCTCAACCGTCTGCTCGACCTGGTCCCACAGGGAGACGGGCCCGCGCTGAGTCACCGTCCACCCGCCGGCGGGGTCGGGCGCCGTCCGGGCCTGCGATCCGGTGGCCAGGTCCCAGAGGATCTGTTGAGCCCCCACACCCATGCGGATTGCCCCGGGTGCGGCAAGCTGGGCCACCCAAGCGCCCGTCCAACTGTCCAGCTTCGCCGGGTCGATGCGGGTCGGACGCTCCTTGCCGGGCAGGAGGTCCAGCGTCGGGCGGGGCGGTCGGTCGTGCGTGCGGGCGATCATGAAACCGGTTTGGCCGGTCAGGAACCGGCCAGCGGCCTCGCCAGGTCCGGTCACGTCGAGCAGCACGAGGGCGTTCGCGTAGCTCCACCCGGAGAGGGTGACCAGGATTCGACCGCCGGGCTTGACCTGGTGGAGCCAGGAGAGAGGGACGTACCGGACGGAACAGGTGGCGATGATCCGGTCGTACTGCCCGCCGTCCGGGTCGCCGCGCAGCCCGTCACCGATGATCAGCCGGGGGGAGAATCCCGCAGTCCTGATCGCCGCCGCCGCTGCCGCGCCGACTGCGGGGTCGTACTCGATGCTGGTGAGGTCGGCGTCCCCGAGGCGGTGCGCGCCGAGGGCGGTCGAGTACCCGGTGCCCGTACCGATCTCCAGTACCCGGTGCCCGGCCTCGGCGCCCAGCTGCTGCCACATGCGCAGTACGACGGACGGGAGGGTGGACGACGATGACGGGATACCTGTCACGGTCTCCCCAGCGGTGTCCTCGGGCCCGATGCGGCCGTCGAGTTGGGTCACCAGCGTCTGGTCGTCGTAGATCCCGGCCAGCCACCCGGGCTCGCCCTGACGGACGGACCGGTAGCTGGTCGGAACGCTGCCGGCGACCGGAGCGAAGTAGGTTCCGACGAAGAGCTCTCGCGGAACGGCCCTCGCCGCACTGTCCCACTCGCGTTCGGTCAGCGTGCCGTCCTCGGTGAGCCTGTCGGCCAGAGCGGTGCGGAGTTCAGCCGGCGTGCTCATGCGTCACGGCCTTTCTGTAGCTGGTCGGCGAGGGCGCGGGCAATCGCCTCGGTGGTCTCGGCCGGCTGCCATGCCCACTGGCCGTTCGGGTTGCATTCAAGGAAGTACCAGTCGCCCGAGGCGGTCACGGCGAAGTCGAACGCGCCGTAGACCAGCCGAAGTTCTCCGAGGTAGGCGGCGACCGAACGTGCGACCGGCTCGGGTACGCCGATCGGGGTGCACGTCATCCGGTCCTGGCGGCGCCGCCAGTCAAGGTCGGGGCTGTCGACCCGGACGCCGAACAGGCGGTTGCCGACGGCCGTCACCCTTGCGTCGAACAGCTTCGGCACCTTCGCCTGGAAGAGGTGCGGGCAGGCGGACACGGCGCCGGTGATGTCGGCCGGATCGACCTCGCGCACCCACACGGCGTGAGGCTGCCCGCCGACCGAGTAGGGGATGTTCCACAACGGCTTGTACACCGCCCCGGCGGCCTGGGCCGCCACGAACTCCCGTGCCTCGTCCGCGCTGTTCGTGATCACCGTGTCGGGGACCGGGAACCCGCAGCGCTGCGCGGCCGCCAATTGTGCCGGCTTGTGCTCGGCCGCACGGTTGGCCCAGGGGTGGTTCACGTAGTGCGCGGCGGGGAGCGAGGCGAGGATGCCGCCCGCACCCCACAGGGATTGCGAGGCGGCGAACCGGCGGTCCTGGCCGTCCAGTTCGGAGGGCCCTTCGTAGGGTGAGGCCCGGCGCACCCAGACGGACCGGACGGCGGAGAGGTCGAGCTCCCGGCTGGCCGTGCGCAGGGTGCCCCGCTGCTGGCCCGTGCGGTACGTGGCGATCAGCGAGGCACCCGTGTGCAGGTCGGCGCCGGGATCGAGCCGGACCGCCGGAACCCGGCGCTCGGCGAGCACCCGCAGTACCGCATCCGCGGTCACGTCAAGGGGATTGGTCAGCACCAGCACCGACCCGCTTCGGTCGTTCATCAGCCGTTGCTCTGGTCCTGGTCGTAGGACTCGGTGCTGTCGGCGTCGGTCGGCCCGCCCGGTTTTCCGTCGGGCGTGGTCGTGGTGGGCGTCAGGCCGCTCGTGCTGGTGCCGTGCCCGCCCAACTCGACCGTGCGCCCGTGCTCGTCCACGATCACCGCAATCTGCGTCTCGGGGTCGATGACGGGCGTGTGCTGCGGGACCGGGACGGTAGCCGTGAACGGCCCCATCCGGGTGGTACCCCACGGTGCGGTTGTCATCTGTACTGCGCCTCCATTTCGTGGTGGTGCTGACAGGATCAACAACTCGGCCGGTTGGCCGAGTTGTGCAATCCCACCCCGGTCGCTCGACCTGTCCGGGGTCGGGACGGCCGGGGTGGGGGCTTGGGAACCCGATCCGAGCGGAACGGACCTCAAGTCCGTGACGAGTTCGCCGACCTGCGGGCGGTATCGCGGCTTCGGGGACGCGGGGGTGCTTTTGAGCGCCACGACAGTGGCTCCGTTCCGTAGTTCGACGACTACCGGGGGTGCCAACTGTCCTCTAGGCTGCGGAGCTGTTCAACTTGTCCCACGGTGTCAGATTGGTAGGACGAACAGCCTTGAACAAGCGGGAACTTGCCCCCCCGACATCCCCGGCCGCCGAGTTCGGCGTACTGCTTCGCACGTCGCGCGAGCAGCGGGGCTGGACTCAGGAACACCTTGCCGAGCTGATCGGCTGTACATCGTCGTACATCTCCGCGCTCGAGCACGGCCGAAGGAAACCAAGTCAACAGATCTCAACGGCACTTGATCGAGTCTTCGAGTCGGGAGAGCAGTTCCTCAGGGAGTGGAGTACGTCCGGTCGGCGGGTCTTGTTCGAAGGCTTCGACGAGTACCTGCGCAATGAAGCGAAGGCCATCGCCCTGAGGCTGTTCGAGATCAACCTGGTTCCGAGTTTGCTCCAAACGCCCGAGTACAGCCGAGTTTTTCAGGAGGCGGCTGTCCTGCGGGGGGTCGCAACTCAGCAGCAGGCCGACGAACGAATCGAGAAGGTGCTGCTCCGACAGCAGGCCCTCGCCCGAGATCCGGCGCCGCACGTCCAGGTGGTGATGGACGAGGGGGCGCTACGGCGGCCGATCGGTGGTCGGGACGTCATGGTGGCGCAACTCAGGCACCTGGAAGCACTCGCTTCACGTCCCCGTTTCCTGGTGCAGGTGTGTCCTATCGCAGCAGGCGAGAACCGTCCGTTCGGGCATCCAATTACGTTGCTGACCATGCCGAACAGGGCCATCGTGGGGTACGGCGAGACGCAGCGGCGCGGCTACCTCGAACGCGATCCGGAGACGTTGGCTGAGTGGGCCGGTGAGTACGATCATCTCCAGGCCGAGGCGCTGCGCCGAGCAGCGAGCATCGAGTTCATTCGAAACGTGCGGAAGGGTTTTGAGCATGGATGATCGCAATGCCACCTGGCACAAGAGTTCCTACAGTACCCAGGGAGGGAACTGCGTCGAGGTCGGTGCGAACGTCGTCCACACTGTCCCGGTCCGTGACTCCAAGGATCCTCACGGTCCCGCGCTGGTCTTCCCGACCGACGCCTGGTCGAGCTTCGTCGCCGCCGTCCGTTCCGGACAGTTCGGCAACGCCTGACGTACGCGTGCCGCCCTGAGGCCCCGCCACCCGGGAAACCGCCGGTAAGCCTGTCTCTCTCATGACCCGCACGCCCAAAGCCGAACGGTAGGCAGGCGGCATCGCCACCCCCGGGCCCGCCCCGCCCGATGTCACGGTTTCGGGCCGCGCTCGCATGCTTCCTACTCTGGACGGGCGCCGCGCCGTCGCGCTCACCCTGCGTCGCCGCTGACCGGCGCCTCCGTCCCCAAGGCGCCAGTACGCTGCCCCTCAGCTCCCCACCAGCACGCGGAGGTAGAGGATGACCCGGGTCGCCGTACTGTCGGCAGGATCGTGGGGGACCGCCTTCGCGCTGGTTCTCGCCGACGCCGGATGCGACGTCGTCCTGCACGCGCGCCGCCCCGAGGTCGCCGACGGCATCAACACCCGGGGAGTCAACCCCGGCTACCTGCCCGGCGTCACGCTGCCCGGCACGGTGAAGGCCACCACCGAAGCCGACGTCGCCCTGGCCGGAGCCGACGTCGCCGTCCTGTCCATCCCCTCCCAGACCCTGCGGGCCAACCTGGCCGCGTGGGCGCCCCTGATCGAGCCGGACACCCTGGTCGTCAGCCTCATGAAGGGCGTCGAGCTCGGCACCGGCCGGCGCATGAGCGAGGTCATCGCCCAGGGCGCCGCTCTCGACCCCGCCCGCGTCGCCGTCCTGTCCGGCCCGAACCTGGCCCGCGAGATCGCCGCCCGCCAGCCCGCCGCCAGCGTCATCGCCTGCACCGACCACGACGCGGCCCGCCGACTCCAAGGGGCCTTCCGCACCCCGTACTTCCGCCCCTACACCCACACCGACGTCATCGGCTGCGAACTCGGCGGCGCGGTCAAGAACGTCATCGCGCTCGCCGTCGGCCTGGCCGCAGGACTCGGCCTCGGCGACAACGCCAAGGCCACCCTCCTGACCCGCGGACTCGCCGAAACCGCCCGCCTGGGAACGGCGCTCGGCGCCGACCCCGCCACCTTCGCCGGCTTGGCCGGCCTCGGCGACCTCACCGCGACCTGCCTCTCCCCGCTCTCCCGCAACCGCACCTTCGGCGAACACCTCGCCCGCGGCCTGACCATCGACCAGGCCGCCACCGCCACCGGCCAGACCGCCGAAGGAGCCAAGTCCGCCTACGCCGTCCTCGACCTCGCCCGACGGCACCAGGTCGAGATGCCCATCACCGCACTCGTCGTCGCCATCCTCGACGGCACCGTCACCACCGACCGCGCCGTCGACCTGCTCATGACCCGCTCGCCCAGAGCCGAACGGTAGGCGGGCGGCATTCTCGCACCCGAGGACGCCCCCGCCCGATGTCACGGTTTCGGGCCGTGCCCGGTCCTCATCGGTGAACAGGGCGCGGCCGATATCCGTGCTCCCCGCTGCAGGAGAGGGACGAGCCATGGAAACCGTGACCGTGCGACGGGTCGTCGCGGCGCCGATCGCCGAGGTGTTCGACTGGTGCGCCACGAGCACCAACTACACCCGCTCCCCGTTCGTGCTCAGGGCGCGCCTGGCCCGGCCCGGGGAGGGCGCGCCCTACGGGGTGGGCGCCGTGCGGCTGCACACCTGGCTGATCGGCTGGTTCAACGAGCGGATCACCGCCTACAACGCCCCGCACGGCTTCGACTACACCGTCGACCGCAGCTTCCCGCCGGCCCGGCACGAGTTCGGCCGGATGACGTTCGAGGAGGTCCCCGAGGGCACCCTGGTCGTCTGGGCGACCGGCTTCGCGATCCCCGTCCCCCTGGTCGGCGCGGCCCTGGCCCGCCGGGTCGGCAAGCCCGTCATCGCCCACGTCTTCGGCGCCATCCTGGACGCCGCCGCCACCGACCTCGAAGCCGCCCCGAAGAAGCGCCCCTGACACCGCGCCCCCCGCGGCAGGAGGGGGACGGCTCAGGCCGGCGGGTTCGGCCGGTTCAGGCCGCGGTCGTAGGCGAAGATCACGGCCTGTACCCGGTCCCGGGCGCCGATCTTCGCCAGCACCCGGCTGACGTGCGTCTTGACGGTCGACTCCGCGAGCACCAGGCGCTGGGCGATCTCGCCGTTGGTCCAGCCCCGGCCGACCGCGACCAGGATCTCGCGCTCGCGCTCGGTCAGGGCGTTCAGCCGCGGGTCGTCCTCGGCGGCCGCGCCGGGCGGGCGCACGGGCAGGTGGTGGGCGTAGGCGTCCAGGAGGCGCCGGGTGATGGCGGGGGCGACGACGGCGTCGCCCTCGGAGACGGCGCGGATCCCGGCCAGGAGGTCCTCCGGGCGGGCGTCCTTGAGGAGGAAGCCGCTGGCGCCGGCGCGCAGCGCGGCGTGGGCGTACTCGTCGAGGTCGAAGGTGGTCAGGACGAGGATGCGCGAGCGCCCGCCGGTGGCGACGATGCGGCGGGTGGCCTCGATGCCGTCCATGCCGGGCATCCGGATGTCCATCAGGACGACGTCGGGCCGCAGGTCGGCCGCCAGGCGTACGGCCTCGGCGCCGTGCGCGGCCTCGCCGACGACCTCCGTGCCGGGCTGGCTCTCCAGCAGCATCCGGAAGCCGTACCGCTGGAGCGGCTGGTCGTCGACGATGAGGACCGTGGTCACGTCAGGCCGCCTGTCGGGTCGGGGTCGGGGTCGGGATCGGAGGTGAAGGCGCCGGGTCCGCCGGGTCCGCCGAGGCCGTCGGGTCCGTCGGGCCCGTCGGGGGTGAGGTCGAGGACGGCCTCCACGGTCCATCCTGCCCCGGGCCCGGGCCCGGCGGTGACGGTGCCCCCGTACAGGGCCGCGCGTTCGCGCATGCCCGTGAGACCGTGCCCCTCCTCGCCCGCCGCACCGCCGCCCGCCGCACCGCCGCGCACCGCCCCGCCGGGTGGACCGCCGGGCGGACCGGCGTCCCGCACCCGCACCCGCAGCCGGCCGCCCTCGGCGGCCAGCGTCACGTGCGCCCGGGTGTCGGGCCCGGCGTGCTTGAGGGTGTTGGTGAGCGCCTCCTGGACGATGCGGTACGCCATCAGCTGCACCCCGCGGTCCAGCCGCCCCACCTCGCCGCGCGCGGTGTACACGACCTGCGGCCCGGCGGCCCGGATGCGCGCGCACAGCCCGTCGAGGTCGGCGATGCCCGGCTGCGGTGTGAACTCGGGGCCCTGCTCGCCGCCCTGGTCGCGCAGGACGCCGAGCATGCGCCGCAGCTCGCCCAGCGCCTGGCGGCTGGTCTCCCCGATCAGCAGCAGCGCCTCCCGGCCCCGCTCGGGGGAGGCCTCGGTCGCGTACGCGCCGCCGTCCGCCAGGGTGATGATCACGGACAGGTTGTGGCCGATGATGTCGTGCATCTCCCGGGCCACCCGGGTGCGCTCGGTGGCGGTGGCCAGCCGGCTGCGCTGGTCGCGCTCGACCTCCAGCCGCGCCGCCCGCTCGCGCAGCCCGGCGAGCTGGGCCCGGCGGATGCGCACCGCGATGCCGACGGCCACCGCCGCCGTCGCCGCGCTGAACAGGAAGAACAGCGCGTCCCCGACCGGCAGCCCGCCGGACAGCTCCACCGCGACCAGCGCCGACGCGCCGGCCATCGCCGCGCACGCCCACGCCAGGTGCCGCAGGCTCCCGTGCAGGGCCAGGCTGTAGAGGGCGACGAGCAGCGCGACGTCCGCGCGCAGCGCCACCCCCAGCGACCACTGCAGGACGAACACCGCCGCGACCGCCGCGAACGCCGCCGCCGGTCGCCGCCGGCGCCACAGCAGCGGCAGCAGCAGCCCCGCCTGCAAGGCCAGCATCGCCGCCAGCGGCGGGCGGGCGAAGACGATCCGGTGCTCGCGCGCCCGCTCCCCGCCGTCGTGGAAGGGCAGCAGGTCCGGCAGGCAGAACAGCAGGAAGACCGCGGCCACCACCGCGGTGTCCAGCACCCACGGGTGGTCGCGGTCCGCCTGCCGCGCCCGCTGCCCCAGCCGGGCCAGGCGCGCGAACACCGGGTGCCCCGACAGCGGGTCGCCCCCCGCCCCCGCGGCGGTGTCGTGCTCGCTCACGGCGTCACCCTCGTCCAGCTCATCCGCAACGGTCGTCACCTTCGTCCAACCTCATCCCGGAACGGACACGAAAACGGACACGAAAACGGATACGGAAACGGATACGAAACGCGCCCGGTGCGGCACCCGACTCGAACGGGCACCGCACCGGGACGTCCACGCAGTCTCCCAGCCCTCAGGCGTCGCTGCGCACCAGCCGCACGGCCGCGCCCGCCAGGGCGAGCACCGTCCACAGCAGGAACACCGCCAGCCCCGCGGCGGGCGACAGCGTGGTCGCGTCGTGGTGCAGGGCGAACAACGCCTCGCCCGCGTGGCTGGGCAGGTACGGGCTGATGTGGTCCTGCCAGGACGAGGGCAGCAGCGAGATCAGGCCGGGGACCAGCATCAGCGAGGCCACCAGCACCGAGATGCCGCCCGCCACCGACCGCAGCAGCGCGCCCAGCGCGACGCCGATCACGCCCACCAGGGCGAGGTAGAGCCCGGCCCCCAGCAGGCCGCGCAGGACGCCGGCGTCGGAGAACGTCATCGCCGCGCGGGTGCCGGAGAGGATGCCGCTGTCGGCCGCGAAGGCGACGAACACCCCGACGGTGCCCAGCAGCAGCACCACCACGCCGTACACCGCCGCCTTGGACCACAGCACCGGCAGCCGGCGCGGCACCGCGGCCAGGGTGGAGCGGATCATGCCGGTGGAGTACTCGCCCGCGGCGACCAGCACGCCCAGGACGCCGAACGCCAGCTGCGCGAAGTTGGTGCCGAACAGCGACAGGCTCAGGGCACTGGCGTCGGCGAAGTCCCCCCGGTCCATCGGGCGCCCCGAGGTGATCCTCGACTTGAACTGGAACGCGGCGATCAGCCCGAAGGCGACCAGGAACAGCAGGCCCAGGCCCAGCGTGATCCAGGTCGAGCGCAGCGACCACAGCTTGGCCCACTCCGAGCGCAGCACGCGCACGGGCGTCACCCGGTAGGCGGGGCGCGCGGGGCGCCGGTCGGCGGCCGCGGACGTCTGGTTCGGTGCGATGGTGCTCATGCCGCGCTCCTCGGGGACTCGGCGCCGGCACCCGCACTGGCGGCGGGCCCGGTCGCGGTGGTGGTGCCGTGGTACTCCACGGCGTCCCTGGTCAGCTCCATGAACGCCTCCTCCAGGGAGACCGTGCGGGTGGTGAGTTCGAACAGGGCGATGCCCTGCTCGGCGGCCCGCAGGCCGATCTCCCGCGCGGCCAGGCCGGTGACGAGGAGCTCCTCCGAGCCGGAACGGCCGGTGACCTCCACCCCGGGCCCGGCCAGCGCCGTGCGCAGCCGGGCCGGATCGGCGCTGGCCACCTTCACCACGTCGCCGCCGGCCTGGCGGACCAGGTCCTGCACGGTGGTGTCGGCCAGCAGCCGGCCCCGCCCGACGATGATCAGGTGGTCGGCGACCAGCGCGACCTCACTCATCAGGTGCGAGGACACGAAGACGGTGCGGCCCTCGGCGGCCAGCGAGGTGAGGAGGTTGCGGATCCACAGCACGCCCTCCGGGTCGAGGCCGTTGACCGGCTCGTCCAGCATCACCGTCGCCGGGTCGCCCAGCAGCGCCGCCGCGATCCCCAGCCGCTGGCCCATGCCCAGCGAGAACGCCCCGGCACGCTTCCTGGCCACCGACTGCAGCCCGGTCAGCTCGACGACCTCCTCCACCCGCGAGCGCGGGATGCCGTGGGTGTGCGCCTGGGCCATGAGGTGGTTGAACGCGGAGCGCCCCGGGTGGATCGACTTGGCCTCCAGCAGCGCCCCGACCTCCTGCAACGGCGCCGCGTGAGCCGCGTAACGGCGCCCGTTGACGCGCACCGAGCCGCTGGTGGGCGCGTCCAGTCCGACGATCATCCGCATGGTGGTGGACTTCCCGGCGCCGTTGGGCCCGAGGAAGCCGGTGACCGTGCCGGGCTTGACCGTGAAGTCGAGCCGGTCGACGGCGGTCTTCTCCCCGTACCGCTTCGTCAGCTGGTGCGCCTCGATCATCGCTCACCCCTACGCTCCGGGGCCGGACCGTCCCGGCCTCCCTCACACTCCACGCTAGGTGCGGCGCCGGCGCGATCCGTGGTACCCCGGACCGATCATCGGAAGGGGCACGGTACCGCGGTACCGTGCCCGGATCGCCTGTTGCGGTTACATCACGACGTGTCCGATTCATCGAGTATTGGACCGGAGTGCGGCGATTAACTTTGTTGGCAGCGGTGCGAACGGTCTCTCATAATGCCTGCTGAGACGCGTGATGGACGGTCCGGAGAACCGCCGGGGAGCGGTTTGCGAGGGAGTCCGCGCGCGAGATCCCACATTCTCCCGGGGGAGTTCCTTGTCCGCGCCCGAAAACGAGACAGCCGCCGTTCCGGAGCAGCCCGACGCTGCGCCGCAACCGGCCGCCGTACCGCAGCACCCCGCTGCGCCGCAGCACCCCGCCGTACCGGAGCACGCCGCCGTACCGGAGCACGCCGCCGTACCGGAGCACGCCGCCGTACCGGAGCATGCCTCTGTACCGCAGCCCGACGCCGCGCCGCAGCACGCCGTCGCACCCGAACCGGCCGCGCGCCGGCTGCCGCGCGCCGTCGGCGTCGTACTGGCCACCGCCGGCCTGCTCGCCGTCACGGCGACCAGCGCCGCGGTGACCGTCGCCGTCGGCAGGCCGGACACCCGCCCGGCCGCCGCCGCACCCGCGCCGGCCACCACCACCGCCAGCCCGAGTCCGACGCCCTCCGCCACCCCGGTACCGGTGCCGACGCCCACCGCCGCCCCGACCACCCCCAAACCGGCCAGCACCGTCAAGGGGACCGTCAACGGCGGCAAGCACGAGGGCGACCTGCGCTACTTCCTGCTCCCGATCCCGGACGGCGGCGAGTCGTACGGGCCCGCGGACGGGATGACCATGACCAACGACGACGTCGCCGACCTGTTCGGCAAGCAGGACGGCATCATGGACATCCTCGGCTCGTACGGCTACCAGTCGGGCGCCACCCGGATGTACCGGACGGCCGACGGCAAGGCCGAGGTCACCGTCACCCTGCTGCGCTTCGGCTCCACCTCGATGGCGCGCGAGTTCGTCCAGGGATACACCCTCAAGTCGCAGGACCCGATCGACATCGACGGCGACCCGAACGCCCACGGCTACCTGCACAAGCCCAAGCAGCAGGCGTACACCGGCTCGATGACCGGCATCTCCAGCCAGGGCGACGTCCAGTACACGATCGACGTCGAGGTGAAGGGGACACCGGACAAGGCGCTGCTGAGCGGGCTGATGAAGCGCCAGCGCGAGTGGCTCGCCTCCGGCGGCTGAACGCGGCTGAACGCGGTTGAACCCGCGCCGCCGCCCGCCCCGACGCCGTCCTCCCCACCCTCCTCTGGAGCCATCCCGTGACCACCGAACCCGCGCTGCCCCCGCCCGGCACCGCGCCGGCGCCCGCCGCCCCGCCGCGGCCCGCCGCCATGCCCGCCGAACCGTCTTCCGCTGAACTTCCTTCCGCTGCACCGCAGTTCGCCACTGAAGTGCCGTCCGACGCGCCGGGCCCCGAGCTCCTGTCGGCCGGCCCCGAGCGGGCGCCCCGCGCCCCGCGCCGCCCGCGCCCGGTGCTGCTGGCGGTGTCCGGCCTGGTGCTGGGCACCCTGGTCGGCGGCGGCGTCGGCTACGCCGTCCAGGCCCAGCGCCCGCCGACGCCGCTGCCGCCGATCCAGGTCGCGCGCCCGTCCTACCCGGCCGCGGCGGTCGACCCGACCGCCTTCGCCGCCCAGCAGCCCAAACCGCTGGCCATCGACGGCGACCTGCTCAAGCTGCTGATCGGTGCCCCGGACGGCAGCGCCGCCTGGGGAGAATTCCCGGACAAGCCGAGCTGGGTGTCGGTCGGCGAGCTCGCCGAGCACAGCGACAGCGCGGTCCGCGACTTCAAGGACCTGAACTCCCGGGGCTTCCGGCGCGCGGCCGAGGTGAACTGGAAGAAGGGCGACACCAGGTACCGCGTGTCGCTGGTCCAGTACGCGCCGGACCGCGCCAACGAAGCCGCCACGCACGCCGTCGGCACCACCCGCAACCTGAAGCCGTTCGCCGACGGCGCCAACGGCGGCTACCGGGTGGACGAGACACCCAGGTACTGGGCCGACAGCGCCGATCGGTACTACTACGGCCAGGCCGTAGCCCAGCGCGGCACGGTGGCGATGGTGGTCGAGGTCTTCGACCCCAAGCCGGTGAACCCCGACGTCGTGAAGGACCTCGCCAAGCAGCAATGGGAGCGGCTGGTATGACCGACAACAGCATGACCGGGACCCCGGCCGCCACGCCGGCGCCGACCGCCGCCGAGGCGGCCCCGGCCGCCGCCGAACAGCCCGCCGCCGAGCAGCAGTTCGCCGCCGAGCCCGCCGCGCCGACCGCCGCCGTGCCCACCGCTCCCGCCGCCCCGCGCCCCGCCTCCCGCCGCCTGCTGCGCGCGGGCGCCGCGACGGCCGCGGCGGCGCTGGCCGGGGTGGCCATCGGCGTCGGCATCATCAAGACCCAGTACGACGACCCCGCCCCGGCCGTCGCCGCCGGGCCGTCCGCCGCGCCCGTCCCGACTGCGACCGCCACGCCGTTCGGCGCCAAGTCCAACGGCAACCACTTCGGTTCGCTGCGCGACCTGCTGCTGCCCGTCCCGGCCGGCTACGAACCCGGCCCGGACGAGGGCGGCTACGGCAACGACACCGAACTCGGCGCCGAGTTCCTGTCCGCCGAACTGGACGACGAACTCCAGCAGATCCCCAAGGACAAGCGCGACAAGCTCCGCTCCTACTGGGAGGGCCTGCACGTCAAGGCCACCGGCGTGCGGACGTACCGGACCAGCGAGGACGACCTGGTGGTCGGCCTGAAGCTGCGCCAGTTCAACCAGCAGGAAGTGCAGAAGCTCAACGAGTACACCGCGGTCTTCACCGGCGACACCGGCCTGTTCCGGATCGGCCCGGAGATCCCGGGCCACCCCGAGGCGCACTGCTACCTGATGCCGGCGCCGCCGTCCGCGCCGATCGACTACCTGGAGTGCTCGGCCGCCGAGGGCGACCTGCTGGTGGTCATGAACGTCGAGGGCGTGGCACCGCTGCCCAAGGACCGGATCGTCGCCCTCTTCACCCTGCAGCTCGACCGCCTCGCCCGCCCGGGAGCGTCCGCATGACCGACCACGCCACCCCGCACGAGCCCGCCGCCCTTGCGGAGATCCCTGTGGACGCCCTCGCCGAGACCCCCGCGGGCACCCCCGCCGAGTTCCCCGCCGCTCCCGCCGCGGAGACCCCCGAGGAGCACGAGGCCCGCCTCGCCCGGCGCAGCGCCCGCCGCAGGGCGGCCGCGCGCTGGGCCACCGCCACCCTGGTGTTCGCCCTCGCGGGCACCGGCGCCGCGCTGGCCGTCACCGCCCCCGAGCGCACCGACCTGCCCGGCCTGGCCACCCCGGGCGACGGCCGCTACACCTTCCCGCCGCTGACGCTGCCGCCGCTGCCCTCCGGCAGCAGCACGCCGGACCGTACGGGCGGCAAGAACGCCCTGCACGCCGCGGACCTGCGCTACCTGCTGCTGCCCGCCCCCAAGGAGGCCGGCGGCAGCCTCACCCCGGCGCTCTACCCGGTTCCCACCGCCGCGGCCACCGGCACCCCGTCGGCGAGCGCGACCCCGACCCCGAGCCAGACCCCGACCGCCTCCGCCTCCGCCTCCGCCTCGGCGTCGGCCTCGGCGGGCGCGAGCCCGTCCACGGCCCCCGCCGGCCAGGCCCCGGCCGACTGGGTCACCTGCGACGCGATCCTCGCCGACCAGCAGGACCCGGCCGAGCTCCGCGCACTGCTCCTGCAGGACGCCTGCCGGGCGGCCACCGTACGGGAGTGGACGGCCTCCGACGGCACCCGCACCCAGATCCGGCTGCTGCGCTTCGGCGCCTCCTTCGAGTCCTGGAACGTCTTCTCCTCCCTGCGCTCCGACGCCAGGCCCACTGCCCTGCCCGGTGCGAAGAGCACCTCCCACAGCGCCTGGGACACCGTCGAGGGCGTCCACCTGGACGCCCAGGAGAGCTCGGCGAAGGGCGCCAAGGGCACCCCGACCGGCCGCGTCGCCTACCTCTGCGCCTCCGACCTCGTCGCCGTCGTCACCATGACCAACCCCGACGGCGTCCCGGACGCGGCCTTCCGCCAGGTGGTCACCCTCCAGTCCGACCTCCTCGCCTGACACCGGCAGCCCCCCGCCCCCGCCGCCCGCACGCCCCTCACGGCGTCAGCCGGGCGGCGGCGGGCAGGTGGTCGCTGGAGGTGGCGGGCAGGGTCCAGGCGGCGGTCGCGGACAGGCCCCGGGTCATGACGTGATCGATCCGGGCCAGCGGGAAGACCGCCGGCCAGGTGAACCCGAAGCCGCCGCCCGCGCTGTCCTGCGCGGAGCTCAGCCGACTGGTGACCGGGGCGAGCGCGTGGTCCCCGGCGGCGGTGTTGAGGTCGCCCAGCAGCAGCACCCGGCGCAGGGGCTCCTCGTCCAGCGCGGCGCCGAGCGCGGCGAGGTTGCGGTCGCGGTGAGCGGTGGCGAAGCCGGTGACGTTGAGCCGGACGGAGGCGAGATGGACCACGTACACGGCCAACGGCCCACCGGGGGCCTGGACTTCGGCCCGCAGCGAACGGCTCCAGCCCGGGTCGATGGTCAGCCGCCGTGCGTCGGTCAGCGGGTAGCGGCTCCACAGCGCGACGGTGCCGATCCGCGTGCGGTGCGGCAGTTCGGCGTCCAACACGTGCTGGTAGACGGGCAGCGCGGCGTCGGTGACCTCCTCCAGGGCGACCAGGTCGGGGCGGGCGACGAGCAGCGCCCGGGCCGTGCCGGCGGGGTCCGGGTTCTGAGCGCTCACGTTGTGGGTGACCACGGTCAGGCCCGCACCGCCGGCCGGGCCCGCACCGCCCCCCGGCGGCGGGCCGCCGCCGGCGAGCACCGGCCCGAGCACGACGGCCCACACCGCGGCCAGCACCACCGCGGCGCACGCCGGCACCGGCGCGCGGCGCAGCGCGGCGACGAGCAGGACGGCGGGCACCACGACGCCGGCCCAGGGCAGGGCGCTCTCCCACAGGCTCCCCAAGTGGACGCCCAGGCTCGGCACCCGCCGGTGACCGGCCAGGGCGAGGGCGGTCAGCAGGGCCACGGCGGCGGCCACGCGGCCGCGCCGCCAGCGCCCGACCGGCGGGCGCCGCTGCCGACGGCGTCGCCGGCCGGCCGGGCGGGAGACACCTGCCGAGGCGTCCCCCGCCTCCGGGCCCGCCTCCGCCACCGGCCCCGCCTCCGGCCTTGAGACCGCCCCCGCCCCCGGCGCGAGCCCCTCCTGCGATCGGGTCACGAACGCCCCCTACCCGGCCGCGTCGGGCAACTGGGCCGGACAGGTCCCGCCAGGGCTGGTCAGTAGCTCGAAGTGCCAGATCTCGTTGGCGTACACCTGGCAGAGCCCGTACCGCGCACCGTGCTGGATCAGCCAGTAGTCGGCATTGGTCGGACCGATGTCGATCGCCTTGCCCGAGACGTGCGCCGACTTCTCCGGCGTGTTCACGAACTGCCTGGCCCGCTCCAGACTCCCGTACCTGGCCACCCCCTTGTCGAGCAGCCGCTGCTGGTACTCCTTGCTGCGCCAGCCCGAGGTGACGGTCATCTCGATGCCCTGGGCGCGCGCGTCCCGGGCGGCCTGCTGGACGGCTTCCAGCAGCGGCCCGTCCAGGTTGCCCACCGCCGGCGCCCCGGTGTCGAACGGGGTCAGCGTCGTGCCGTCGGGAATGTCGCCGTCCGCCCCCGCCGAGGAGCCAGGCCCCGGAGCGAGGGAGGAGGAGAACGGCGCGACGGTGGCCGCCAGGGTCCGCAGCGCCGCCTCGGTCGCCGGCGGATCGGCGGCCGCGCAGGCGCCGGCCAGCGCCAGCACCACCACCGCCCCGGTGCCCACGGCCACCGCCCGCCGGCCACCTCCCGCCGTCCGCCACCGCGTCGCCTCCTGGCGCGTCGTCCCGTCCATCGCTGCCTCCCGGCGCTCGTCATCTCGCCGCGACGGGGAAACCCGGCGGCCACACCATGGGAGGAAATGCGGTGTTACCAGGACGTCTGCACTAACCGATACGTTTTCGATAGGCCCGTTCGTGTCCAATGGACACCAACGGCAACGGCAACGGCAACGGCAACGACAACGGCAACGACAGCAAGAGCGGGACGGGAGAACAGCGCGTGCGGGTCCTGGTGGTGGAGGACGAGATCTACCTCGCCGAGGCGGTCCAGGCGGGCCTGCGCCTGGAGGCGATCGCCTGCGACATCGTCACGGACGGCGATGCCGCCCTCGAACGCCTCGCCGTCCACACCTACGACGTCGTCGTCCTGGACCGCGACATCCCCGGCACCCACGGCGACGACGTCTGCCGCACCATCGTCGAGCACCGCCTGGGCTGCCGCGTCCTCATGCTCACCGCCGCCGCCCGCCTCAACGAGAAGGTCGCCGGCTTCGAACTCGGCGCCGACGACTACCTGACCAAACCCTTCGACCTCGCCGAACTCGTCGTCCGGCTGCGCTCCCTGGCCCGCCGCCCCGCCCAGGCCGCGCCCCCCGTCCTCGAATACGCCGGACTGCGCCTGGACCCCTTCCGCCGCGAGGTCTACCGCGACGGCCGCTACGTCGCCCTCTCCCGCAAGCAGTTCGCCGTCCTGGAGGTCCTGATGACCGCACGCGGCGGCGTCATCAGCGCCGAGAACCTCCTCGAACGCGCCTGGGACGAGAACGCCGACCCGTTCACCAACGCCGTCCGCATCACCATCTCCGGCCTGCGCAAACGACTCGGCGAACCCTGGGTGATCCAGACCGTGCCCGGCGTCGGCTACCGCCTCACCGACGGCACCCCCACGTGAGCGCCCCGCCCCGCACCCGCCCCGCGCCGCGGCCGCGCCGCCTGACCGCCCGCCTGCGGCTCACCCTCAGCTACACCCTCTTCGCCGTCATCACCGGCACCCTCTGCCTGGCCGTCGTCTACATCGGCATGCGCTACATCCCCAACTACCCGCTCACCTCCTCCAACCCCCGCGACCGCCTCTCCGCACCCTCCCGCCAGGAGATCCTCCGCTCCCTGCTCACCATCTCCGGCTACGCCCTGGCCCTGCTCACCGCCGTCGGCACGATCGGCGGCTGGTTCATCGCCGGCCGCGTCCTGCGCCCCCTCCAGGACATCACCAGTGCCGCCCACCGCGCCGCGAGCGGAGCACTCGAACACCGCATCGCCCTCGCCGGCCCCCGCGACGAGTTCACCGACCTCTCCGACGCCTTCGACGAGATGCTCGAACGCCTCCAGCGCTCCTTCGACGCCCAGCAGCGCTTCGCCGCCAACGCCTCCCACGAACTGCGCACCCCCCTGGCCATCACCCGCACCATGCTCCAGGTCGCCGCCGCCGACCCGGCCCGCCAGGACTGGACCACCCTCGTCACCCGCCTCCAGGACACCAACCAGCGCGGCATCGAGATCAGCGAAGCCCTCCTCCAACTCGCCGACCTCGGCCACACCGCCCCCGAACTCGAACCCCTCGACCTGGCCCGCACCACCCGCGACGCCCTCGCCGCCGTCCAGGAGGAGGCCGCCGCCCTGGGCGTCACCGTCACCACCGACTGCCGGCCCGCCCCCGCCACCGGCAACCCGGTCCTGCTGCGCCAGGCCGCCGTCAACCTGCTGCAGAACGCGCTGCGCCACAACCTGCCGACCGGCGGATCCGTCACCGTCACCACCGGGGCGGACCCCGCCGGCCCCGGCCGGGTCCGGCTCACCGTCACCAACACCGGCCCCCGCCTGGCCCCCGAGACGGTCCCCACCCTCACCGAGCCCTTCCTGCGGGGCCGCGGCCGCACCGCGCAGTCCGACCCCGCCCGCCGCGGTCACGGCCTCGGCCTGGCCATCGTCGCGGCCATCACCGACGCCCACCACGGCGACCTCGGCCTCACCCCCGCCCCCGGCGGCGGCCTGCACGCCACCCTCAGCCTCCCGGCCCGCTGAGCCCCGGCGACTAAACCGCCGAGCCGCCGAGCCGCCGGCCTCACCCCGTGGGCTGCCCCGGCCGGCCCGGCACCCACAGCGGCACCGGGCCGCCGAGCGCCATGTACCGGGCCGCGTCCTCCTCCAGCCACCCGTCCACCCGGCCCGGATCGCCGCCGCACGACTCCACCAGCGCGGCGGCCGCGATCCGGGCACAGGCCAGCATCAGCGCCAGGGTGTCCCGGCGGTGGTGCCGCTCGCGGACGTAGGCCTCGCCCCGCTCGTCGATGCGCCGGCCGTGCGCCTCCCGGCCCTCGGCCGCCGAAGCGCCCCCGCCCCCGTACCCGCCCCCGCCGTCGGCGTCGGCGTCGGCGGTGACCGCCTGGACGCCGTGCCACACCAGGGCGAGCGCGGCCGGTTCGGCCGGGTGCGTCACCTCCGCCCGGCCCGCCTGCTCACGGGCCTCCGCCGACCGCCGTCCCAGCCACTCCAGCACCGCCGGCACATCCCCCTCGCGCGCCTGGAGCACCAGCTCCGCCGCCCGGTACGCGAGCGCCCGCAGGACCTCCCCGGCCGGCACCCGCAGCCCCGGCGCCGGCGGCTCGCCGAACGCCAGCCAGGCGTCCGCGAACGACGCCGCCCGCATCCGCCCCAGCCACGCCGGAGCCCCGGCCGCGTCGCCCACCCACTCCTGCGCACCCAGCCGGACCAGGCCCGCCGCGGCAAGCCGCGCCGCGTCCCCGTCCAGCCCGCACAGCCGTCCACCCCTCACCGCGCACCCCCGTCAGCGCCCTCAAATCCCGTGACGGGCACATCCCACCACACCAGGACGCAAGCGAACTAGACAGGGACCCGACAAAAATTCCGGACGCCGCCCAGCCGCCGATCAGCGGCAACCGCCCCGACGGCCCGCCCGGCGGGGCCCGCTCACAGCGCGGTGAGTTCGCCCAGCCCCAGTGTGCGCAGCGTGTGGTCGGCCAGGTGCAGGTGGCCGGTGCCGTTGGGGTGCGTGGGGTCGTCCAGCCACGGGATCGCCTCGCCGCCGGGGAACTCGGCGAGCCAGTACGCCTCGTGGTCGACGAGCAACGCGCCCGTCTCCGCGGCGAGTTCGCGCACGGCCTGGCAGTACGCGGGCAGCTCGGGGCGGGCGGCGCGCCCGGCGTGGCTGGCCACGAGCGGCGTGTGCAGCACGATCTGCGCGCCGGCGGACCGGGCGACGATCTCGCGCATGGCGTCGCGGAACTCCCCGAGCCCCTCCAGCCCGGCGGGGGCGTCGTTGGTACCCAGCGAGAGCGACAGCACGTCCGGTGCGAACCGCCCGATGACGAAGTCGTACGCCCCGAGGACGTCGGTGGCCCGCCAGCCGGACACGCCGGTGTTGACCACGACGTCCGTCAGCCGGCCGAGCTGCCAGCAGAGGCGTTCCTGCACGTGCTCCACCCAGCCGCGCGCGCCGTGGGTGTGCAGGGCGGCCCGGGTGATGCTGTCCCCGGCCGCCACCCAGGTCATCGCACCGTTCGACAGTTCGACCATGTGACCATCCCCCTTTGATGGTTCGTCCTGTGCCGCGGTCCCCGCCGCGGTACCCGAAGAGTTGATCACAGGTGCGCGGGACCGGCGGGCGGCGGGGCGGGCCTCCACGGGGAACCGCGCCGCCGGAACCGCAGGGCCCCGGCCGCACGCGCACGAGTGCCAGGGGTGCGATGGGCTGTGCGGGAAGCATGTC
Organism: Kitasatospora sp. NPDC059812; assembly: GCF_042732075.1. Lineage (NCBI taxonomy): Bacteria > Bacillati > Actinomycetota > Actinomycetes > Kitasatosporales > Streptomycetaceae > Kitasatospora > Kitasatospora sp. NPDC059812. The sequence goes on along the minus strand of NZ_JBHWIO010000021.1, from coordinate 30,118 downwards.
CAGAGGCCAGGACAGCTGTGCCGGAAATGCCGGTAGGAGACGACGAGACCCCGCCGCTCCGGAAAGGGGCGGCGGGGTCTCAGGGCAGCACGCCGACGTCAGACGTCGCCGAACTCTCCGGAACGGACGGCGGTGACGAACGACTGCCAGGCGTCGGCAGGGAAGACGAGGGCAGGACCCTCGGGGTCCTTGGAGTCACGGACGGGCGCCAGGCCAGGGAAGTCGGCAGTGGTCTCTACGCAGGTGCCCCCGTTGTCGCTGTAAGTCGACTTGTACCAGGCAGCACGAGACAGCTCGTCAGGGTGGGGAGTCATGGTCGCTCAGTTCCTCTCGTGCCTTGCGAATCATCTCCAGCGAAGCGACCTGGGATGGCGCTTCAACCTGGAGTCGATGGTAGTCGTCCTCCCAGGCTGCGACAGTGCGAGGGCTCCGCACCACGTAGCCGCGTTCAAGGGACTCGGAGTAGCCAACCACCTTTCGGTTCGCGAAGCCGAGCAGGGTCATGGAGACGCGAAACGGCGCCTGTTCCGCGAGGTAGAACGGTGAGATCTGGATGATCACGTTTGGGCGGGTGGCTAGGGCCTCCAGGTGAGACAGCTGTTCCGCCATCAGGGCCCGGCCTCCTATGGCTCGACGGATGCAGCTTTCATCCAGAACAGCGTGGATCAGTGGGGGCTTGTCACGATCAAGTAGCTGTTGCCGGTTCGCGAGGACCCTCAACCGCTCGGCGGCCTGAGCCTCCGTGATTCGGCCCCGTCGAACAGAGGCGGCGGCCAACGCGGCGGCGTAGCTCTCGGTCTGGAGCAGCCCAGGCACGATGTTTGCTTCGAAGACCATGATGCGGGTTGCGCGAGCTTCTTGTGCCGCGTGCTCCGGGAACCCTTCCAGCAGGGCGGAAGCCCTCAGTCCCCACCACATCGTCTCTAGGGTCGCTTCCAGCCCAAGGTGCTCATCGCATTTTCGCGCGAAGTCAAGGCTGGGGGATTTGGTGGCCGTTTCGACGGCAGAGATGTGCGTGTCTGAGTAGCCAATCAGGGCGCCGAGTTCATGCTGCTTCAGGCCCGCTGCCTCGCGTGACATGCGAAGACGGACCCCGAAGGCATCTCGCGGAGACTTCTGTGGATCAAGCTTCTTGCGGTTCACAAGATCAACTCCAAATCCCCTGGGTTAACTGGGAAGTTGAGGACCTTCCGATGGTAGGGGAGAGTGGGCCACCCTGGTAGTCACGCAGCCACGGAGCGCAGTTGTCCGTTGGCGAGACGCTGAAGCGCTCATCCCCCATGGCATCTTTGCGGAGACCCCCATGTCCGAAGACCCGAAGTCCGTGCCCGTGCTGTCCAGCCTCGTTCGACACGAGGTGGTGAAGGACTTGGCGCACTGCGACGACGACGGCAAGCCGCGGGAAGGGGTCTTCGTGGAACTCCTCTGCGGGGCCGCCTTCCTGAGGCCGCTCGGTGGGGGGCCGGAGTGGACGACCAAGCCCGATCAGCTGCGACAGTGCAACCCGAGGGAGATCGCGCCGGGTACGGGATGCAACCCGCACCGCCGGCCGCTCTCGTGACGGTCGAACTGGCCGCCGCAACGGCCGTCAAGCGGGGAAGGTAACGCCCTTGAAGCGAAGTTTCGTTGCTAGGCGGGTTGCTGCGGCGACCCTCGCCATTCGTGGCCGCGTTGGCGAGATGGCGTTCCGTACTCGGAGCCGGCTGATCGGTCGGTGGCGCGCGGGCCGGTGGCGGCTCGCGTCGCCCCGGGGTCGCATCCGGCTGCAAGACCGGGACATTGAGCGGTTTCTCTCCAGCCCGAGGTGCGCCCCCGCCCTCGCTCGAAGAAGGAGTGAAGTCCCTTGAACACCAGTCGAGTTGACGTACTTGCCGCCAATCCGCGAGACCTTCGATGTACTCCTGAGGCGCTGGCCGCGATCCGGTTGTGCATGGGACTGAGGGCCGAGCCGGCTGCCCGCCCGCAGCGCGAGCAGGGCAGCGGTCGTGAGTGGGTGGTGGAGTCTCCGGCCGGCCAGTGGTGCGGATGGGAACCGGGCCCGCCGGACTGACAAGTTCCCGTCGTCGCAGCGCGAGTGCTCATCCTCTGTGACGACGGGGTTCAACGTCCGTTCGCGAAAGATGGCCGCGAACGGACGGGTACCGGCAGGAAGACCTCCCCTGCCGGATGGGTCCGAGGGCAGTTGGCGAACGGCCCTTGTTGAGCCGCACCGCTCCCCGCCAACGCGCCTTGGCGGGGAGCGGTCGCCCCTCAACCACCGGCCAGAGGAGTCCTGATCCTCTGGCCGGAACCCCCGCCCCGGGGACGGTACTTACGCACTGGTCGCGGCCGGATGCCCGGGGCGGGCCCATCTATCTACCACCATCGAGGGACCACCCGTGGCATACAGCACCATCCCCCCCACGCCCGCCGCGACGTCGCATCGGCGTTCTGGTCTTGATCCGCCGCCAGAACGGCGACGTCCTGCTGGTTAGGCCGCGCTACCGGGAGGATCACATCCTGCCCGGTGGGGGCGTCCATCCCGGCGAGCAGCTTGCTGACGCCGCCGCTCGTGAACTGGCGGAGGGGATCGGGTTGAAGCGCGAGTTCACGCACGCGTTGGCGATTGATCAGATCCCGGCCAACCCGGACACGGCGCGTCCGAGGGGCTGAACATCGTGCTCGACGGCGGAGTCGTGCCCGACGCCGAGGCCGCCGCTCTCTCAGTACCCATTGGGGCCGCCGCGGAGATCGAAGAACTCCGGTGGGTCCCGATGGACAAACTCCCCATGTTCACACTGCCGTTCATGGAACGCAGGATTCGCCAGGCCGTCGCCGCCGCGTTGGTCGGCATCAGGCTGCCGCTGCTCTACGTCGGCGAGCCGGCCGACGAGCGTCACGCCGCGTAAGCCCCGAAGACTCCCGCGCCGCCACTCCGGGTGGCTGCACCCGTGAAGTGGGCTTCCCTGCGCGGGACCGGTCCCGTCCGTACGCGCATCCCCCGTCGCGGACGGGCGGGACCACCAGACCTACAGGGAGACGAGAACCATGCCGACCCCGAGACGGCACCGACTCCACCACGCAGAGCCGGACCCGCACGAGACGTTCGAGACCGCCGCATATGCGCTGGAGGTGGAACTGAACGCGAGCGGTTGTCAGTGCTACCGCCGGGCGTCCGGTTTGTGTGTCAACGCCCTTGGGCTCCCGCCCTTGGGCGGCTGGTACGTCCACCACGACGGACGCAGGGGCGAAGTGGTCCGGCGTGCGACGAAGCACAACCCGATCACCGGAATCATCACGCGGACCGCCGTGCAGTTCCGCCACTTCGACCAGAACGGCCAGGAAAAGTTCTGGGCCCTCGCGTGTGCGGGCCCCCCGCACGTTGAGAACCCGTACGAGGCGAGGCACCCCAACCGGCCGCCGAAGTCCGCCCAGTAGCACCCCACAGACTCCCGTTCCGTCCGTGACCACGGCAGTGACGGGCCATCACCATCCCCGAGAAACGCCGCGGCTCCGCCCGGAGCTGCGGACGGTCCTGCCCGCCCCCCGGCGGGCACTCTCAAGGAGGCGCACATGAGTACCAAGACCCTCCCCAGCCGGTTGGAGTTCGTGTGGTTGGAGGTGACCGGGTTCTGTAACGAATCCTGCTCCCACTGCTACGCGGACTCGGGTCCGCAGGGCGACCACGGCATCATGACCGAACTTGACTGGCGGTCGGTGATCGATCAGATCGCCGACATGGGCGGTGCGCACGTGCAGTTCATCGGCGGCGAACCGACGCTGTACCCCGGTCTCGCCGACCTGATCGGCCACGCCCGCGACCGTGAACTGTCCGTCGAAGTCTTCAGCAACATGACCCACATCACGCCGGAGCTGTGGGAGACGTTCGCGAGCCGGAACGTCAGCCTCGCGACGTCCTACTACAGCGACCAGGGCGACGACCACGACGCCGTGACTAAGACCCGCGGGTCGCACCGGAAGACCCGCTCGAACGTCGAGAGGGCCGTCTCCCTCGGAATCCCCATCCGGGGCGGGGTGATCGCCGTCAACCCCGGTCAGCGGACCGTCCAGGCCGCAACCGACCTCCTGAGTCTGGGGCTCACGGAGGTAGGCGGCGACCGAACGAGGGCGTTCGGCAGGGCGAGCCGAGGGGTGCAACCGAAGGTGTCCGACCTGTGTGGGCACTGCGCGCACGAGAAGTGCGCCGTACTGCCGAGCGGCGACGTGGTGCCCTGCGTCCTCGGTCGGTTCATGCCGGTCGGGAACGTGCTCGAAATGTCGCTGGCAGACATCTGGTCGGGCGAACGCCTCGCCGCCGCCCTCGCCGAGATCGAACGGAAGTGCGACAAGGCTCAAGCCTGCCCGCCGCCGCAGTTCCTTCCGATGTGCGGCCCGTGTCAGCCGTGTGTGCCGACGCTGGGCCACTGCGACCCGCCCGGGGCGTCGATCGCCTAGGCTCGGAGCCCCATCAGGCGGAGCAGGGAGCGGAAGTGGACGACCACGGCGACGGGATCGGCCAGGACTGGACACCATGGCCCGGCGACATGGCCAACGGGTGGCAGCCGGCTCGGACCCCTGATCAGTGGCTCGATGTCGCTCGGTATGTCCGCCACTCGGCGAACAAGATCGGCGACCCGCTTCCGCTCTGCCTCCCCGGGGAGCCACACGAGTGCGGGCGCAGTGCTCAGCAGCACGCCGTGGTGTGGGGCGCCGTACTCAAGGCGAGAGCGCACCACGTCATCGAGATGGCCGCACCCACACAGGAGTACGGGACGTGGGCAGCAAAAACCCACTTCCGTCAACTGCTGGACAAGCTGCGGGCAAAGCCCGTCGAAGGTACCGAGATCGAGTGACAAGCGGGCGCGGGATTCCGTACGACATCGCACTCCACGCAGCAGAGCCCCCGGAGACACTTGGTGGTGTCATTCCGGGGGCTCTGTGCTACGTCGTGGCTGGTCAGCTAACTGATGGATGACCTGATAGTCGGAACAACTGGCGTGGGCGAGCTGGAGGGTGGGCACGGTGCCCTGCGCCGTCAGGAAGGAGGTGATCCGCCGGAAGGCCGCGACCTGGGTGTCGTTCCAGATCCCGAGGTCGTAGGGGGTGATGCGGCCTTCGGGGCTGACGGCGGTGGCCTCCATGATGATCATCCCCGTGCCGCCGGTGGCGCGTGCCGCGACGTGGGCGAAGTGCCAGTCCGTCGGGGCGCCGGCCGCGTCGCCGTCCGGAGCGGCGCTGTACTGGCACATCGCCGCCATTCAGACGCGGTTGGGGACGGTCAGCGTCCTCAGGGTGTACGGGGTGAAGAGGGTGGTGCTCACGGACGGACTCCTGTCGCGAGGCGGGCGGGGCCGGTGGCGCGAGAGGCGAGGGGGCGCCTCCCCGGATGATTGCAGGTGCACTTTGCGTGACACCACAATAGTTGTGCACACCGATTACTTGCAAGCGCTGGCAACTTTGCCCGGGCCTCGGCCCGCCGCCCGGCCTGGCGCCGCCACCTGCCGGCCGGACGCGCTCCCGCGCGATCCTGGTCCCCACGGCCGTCGGCGCTGCGCCGCCCGCGTCCACCGTCCGGGCGGCGGATCCGACCATGCGTCACCAGGAGGTCCGATGAAGATCCCCGGTCCCGACCCCCGGCCGGACGGCGGGGTCGGCGCCATCGCGCAGGCGGGCGGGCTGCACGCCTACCAGCTGCGGCTGCACGCCGAGTACGGCCCCGTGGCACGGTTCCAGCTGCCCGGCGCCGAGACGGCCGTGTCGGTCGCCGACCCGGTGCTGCTGGAGGCCACCGCGCACCTGGACCGCCGCCCCGAGCGCCTGTTCTCCTTCCTGGACCCGCTGTTCGAGGCCGGCAACCTGCAAGTGCTCCCGGCGGACGAACACGCCCCGTGGCGCCGCACCCTGCTCTCGGTCCTGGCCGGCCGCCCCTCGCACGAGCAGGCCTTCGACCGCTTCACCGCGCTCGCGACCGGCCTCGCGGACCGCTGGGTCGCGCGGGGCGCCCGGGGCGAGGCCGTCGCGCTGCAGCAGGACCTGACCGCCCTGTCCCTGCGGATGATCTGCGCGTACGCCCTGGGCGGCGAGGTCGAGGGCCCGGACGTCGTCGCCGCCGCCTTCGAGGAGGTGCTCGCCGACTACCTGGAACGGCTCTACCAGGTGCCCCCCGCCGTCGACCCGCAGGAGCGCGCCGAGCGGACCGCGCGGGCGCTCGCCCTCCTGCGCGCGACGGTCGACCGGGTGATCGCGGCCCACCGCGACGGCGGCCGCGCCGACCGCGGCGACCTGGTCGGCGCACTGGTCGAGGCCGGCGAGCGCCCCGCCCGGATCCGCGACACCGTCCTCGCGACGATGCTCGCCGCCCACCACACCACCGGCGTGGCCGTCTCCTGGACCCTGCACCTGCTGGGCCGCCACCCCGAGGCGGCCGAACGCGTCACCGGGGAACTGGACCGCGTGCTCGGCGACCGCCCGGCCCCCGGGTACGCCGACCTGCGGCGCCTGCCGTACCTGCGGACGGTCCTCCAGGAGTCGATGCGCCTCTACCCGCCCGGCCCGTACGGCGCGCGCCAGAGCACCGAAGCGCTCACCCTCGGCGCGTACACGGTCCCGGCCGGGGCGGTGGTCTTCTACCCGTTCTGGGCCATCCACCTGAACCCCGACCACTGGCCCGAGCCCGAACGGTTTCGCCCCGAGCGCTTCACCCCGGAGCAGGCGGCCGGACGCGCGCGGCTGGCCTGGGTCCCCTTCGGGTTCGGCCCGCGCAGCTGCGAGGGCGCCGCCCTGGCCATGGTCGAGTGCGAACTGATGCTGGCCGTCCTCCTCAAGCGCCTGCGCTTTCGGCCCGTGCCGGGCCACCGGGTGGTCCCGACCGAACGGTTCGTCCTCCGGGCGGCCGACGACATCCGCATGCTCGTCAGCCCGCGCGGGGGCGGGTGAACGCCGCCGCCCCGCGCGGCCCCCGGCCCCGGGCGTGCGGGTGCCCCGGGACGGTTCGTCCCGGGGCACCCGGCATGGGGGAGTGGCGGGGATCAGCCCGCGAGGCCGATGCCGGTCTCGGTGGCGTAGCCGGCGACACCGTTGGGGCCCACCGCGACGGCGGCGTCGAGGAACGAGGCACCGTCAGGACCGAACTGGACATCGGTGATGTGCAGGGCACTGCCGTTCGGGCCGACGGAGAACGCCCCGTGGTCGTAGTTCAGGGAGGGGATGTTGTTGGGCGTGTCGGCGGAGGCGATGGTCGCCCCGCCGAGAACGAGCGGGAGGCAGAGGGCGGAGACGGTCAGGACGCGGCGCGCAGTACGCATGGGGGAAGAGCCCTTCCAGATAAGGGTGGTGATGGTCGATCGGACTGCCACGAAATGGCGTCCTGTCACCATCCACACACATGCGTATGCGGAGCGCTACCGGGGATGGCTGTCCGGGGCTACCGGTTCACCCGGGCCCCCCATCGCCGCCCCGAGGACGTGACGGGCGGGCCCGCCAGCGACCGGCGAGGCCACCGACGCCGCCGGGCCACCGCCCCGGACGCCGCCCACGGCCGGGGCGGGCGCGCGGGCGCCGGCCGGCGACTTGACGCTCAAACCGGTGCTGCTGCGATAGTGACCCGGTGCGCGTCGGCCTGCTTGGACCCCTGGTACTGGACGCCGGAGCGGGCCCGCTGCCGATCGGCGGCGCGCGGCTGCGGGCGCTGCTGGCCTACCTGGCACTGGACGCCGGCCGCGCCGTCCGGCCCCAGGCCCTGGTGGACGCGCTGTGGGCCGAGGCGCCACCGGCCGACCAGGCGAACGCCCTGCAGTCACTGGTGTCCCGCCTGCGGGGCGTCCTGGGCGACCCCGCGCTGCTCACCTTCGGACCGGCCGGGTACCGGCTGGCCGTCGAGGCCGGTGCGGTGGACACCGCCCGGTTCGAGCAACTGGCCCTCTCCGGAAGGCACTTGCACGCACAGGGCCGGCCGGCCGAGGCCGCCGCCGCCCTGCGGGAGGCCCTGGCCCTGTGGCGCGGACCCGCGCTGGCGGACGTGCGTGAGGCGCCGTTCGCCGATGTCGAGGCCCGGCGGCTGGAGCGGGCGCGGCTGGCCGCCCTGGAGGACCGGATCGAGGCCGACCTCGCGCTGGGCGCCGGACCGGAGCTGATCGCCGAACTCGAATCGCTGACCGCGCGGCACCCGCTGCACGAACGGCTGCACGCCCAGCTGATCCGGGCCCTGGCCGCCGGCGGCCAGGGCGCCGAGGCACTGGCCGCCTACCAGCGGCTGCGCGCCCGGCTGGCCGACACCTTCGGCAGCGACCCCGGACCGCAGCTGCAGGCGGCCCATCTCGCGGTCCTGCGCGGCGAGCTCCCGGCACCCCCCGACCACCGGCCGCCCTCCGGCCACCGGCCGCCCGACGACCAGCCGCCACCCCAACGGCCGGAGCCCCAACGGCCGGAACCCCGCCGACCACGGCCGCCCGGCAACCCGGACGCGCCGCTGACCAGCTTCGTGGGCCGCGAGGACGACATCCGCCGGGTGGCCGAGCTGCTCGGTCGAGCCCGCCTGGTCACCCTGGTCGGCCCCGGCGGGTCCGGCAAGACCCGGCTGGCCACCACCGCCGGCCGCCGGCTCACACCGCCCGGCGGGGTGTGGTTCGTCGCCCTGGCCCCGGCCGGCCCGGCGGACGTGCCCCGCGCGGTGCTCGACGCCCTGCGCACGCGCGAGGCCGACCTGCCCAAGAACGCCGCGGCCCCGACCCGCCGCCCCGGCACCCCAGAGGAGATCCTGGACCGCCTGACCGAGGTGCTCACGCACGACGACCCGGTCCTGGTGCTGGACAACTGCGAGCACGTGATCGACGCGGCGGCCACGCTGGCCGAGACCCTGCTCGGCCGGTGCCCCGGGCTGCGGGTCCTGGCCACCAGCCGGGAGCCGCTGCGGATCGACGGCGAGAACCTGCACCCGGTACTCCCCCTGGAACTGCCCGAACCCGGCTCGACGCCCGAACAGGCCCGCGCCTGCGCGGCGGTCCGGCTGTTCCACGACCGGGCCACCGCCGTGTGCCCGGGCTTCGCCGAGGAGGACGGCTCGCTGGCGGCGGCGGTCGAGATCTGCCGCCGCCTGGACGGCCTGCCACTGGCGATCGAACTGGCCGCCGCCCAACTGCGCACCCTGCCCGCCGAGGTGGTCGCCGCCCGGCTGGACGACCGGTTCCGGCTGCTCACCCGGGGCAGCCGCACCGCCCTGCCCCGGCACCAGACGCTGCGCGCCGTGGTGGCCTGGAGCTGGAAGCTGCTGGCCGCCGACGAACGGGCGCTGCTGGAACGGCTGTCGGTGGCGCCCGGCAGCTTCACCGAGGACGCGGCGCAGGCGGTCGGCGGGCTCGCCGCCCCGCACGCCGGCCACCACCCCGGCGACCGTGAGGCCCCCGATGTCCCCACCCCCGACGCCCCGGCCCGCGACGTCCGGGAACTGCTGGCGGCGCTGGTCGACAAGTCGCTGCTGCACCCGCTCGGAGCCGCCGCCACGGGAGAGCCCCGCTACCGGATGCTGGAGACCATCCGGGAGTACGGCCTGGAGCAGCTCACCCGCCACGGGGAGGCCGGCGCCGCCCGCGAACGCCACTGCGGGTTCTTCCTCGCCCTGGCCGAGACCGCGGAGCCGCGGCTGCGCACCCGCGACCAGCTGCGCTGGCTGGCCCGGCTGTCGGCCGAGCGGGACGACCTGCTGGCGGCGATCCGCTGGGCGGTGGAGTCCGGGGACGCCGCGACGGCGGTCCGGTTCGGCGCCGCGCTGTGCTGGTTCTGGTCCATGCGGGGCTATCCGCCGGAGTCGCTGGACCTGCTCGAACGGGTCCTGGAGGTCCCCGGGCCGGCCGATCCGGCGGCCCGCGCGCTGGTGGTCGCGACGTACGAGGTCGGCACCGAGTCCATCGGCCGGCCGGAGGACAGGGCGGCCGCCTTCGGCCGGATCGAGGCGGCGATGGCGGGCGTCGACCCCGGTGTCCACCCCCTGCTGGAGCTGGCCCGGCTGGCCGCGGCCATCGCCGGCCCGCAGCCGCCGCCGCACACGCCCGACCCTCCGGCCCCCGCGGATTCCCCGGACTTCCCGGACGGCGAGCGCAAGGACCCCTCCAGCGGCCCGTTCGCCCTGCTCGTGCGGGGCCTGCTGACCCTGCACACCGGGGACGTCACCGAGGCGGCGGGCTTCCTCGCCCACGCGCTGGCCGGTTTCGAGGCGCTCGGCGAGCGGTGGGGCATGGCGACCGCGCTGAGCACCCTCGGTTCGCTGCGGCGGCGCTCCGGCGACCTGGCCGACGCGCTGGCGATGAACGAGCGGGCCACCCGGTACTTCCAGGAGCTCGGGATGCAGGAGGACACGGTCGACAGCGATGTCCAGGCCGCCCTGATGCGCGCCCAGGCCGGGGACGCGGACGGCGCGCGGCGGCAGCTGGAGGGCCTGCTCGACCAGGTGGCGCAGGCCGGATGGGCCGAGCCCAGGGCCCTGGTGTGCCTGGGCCTGGCCCAGCTGGAGTGGCGGGCCGGGCAGCGGGAGCAGGCCCGCGCACACGCCCTGGCCGCCCTGGCCCAGGCTCCCGGCGTCCAGCCGGTGCCCTCGCACCTCACCGCCCTGCTGCTGGGCGTGCTCGCGCAGCTGGACGCGGCGGACGGCCTGCCCGACGCGGCGGTGCGCCGGCTCGACCACCCGGCGGTGCACCTGGTGCTGACCTGGAACTCGGCGGTCGCGGCCCGGATCGCGGTGGCGGCCGCCGACATCGAGCTGTGCCGCGGCCGGCCGGGGGAGGCGGCGCTCCTGCTCGGCGCCGCCGACCTGCTGCGGGGCTCGGACGACCTCGGCGACACCGACGTGCACAGGATCGCCGGGCGGGCCACGGCCGACCTGGGAGCCGCCGGGTTCGCGTCCGCGCACGCCGCGGGTGCGGCGATGGCGCGGACCGAGGCCAGGGACCTGCTGTCTGCGATCATCACCGCACCCGCGGCCGGGCCGCCCCCGTCAGTGAGCCGGAACTGAAGCCGGAACTGAAGCCGGACCCGGAGCAGGGGCCGGAGCCGGGGCCGGCTTGCCGAACATGGCGCAGGTCACCGCACTCTGCAGGGCCTGGCCGGCCGCGGTGAGCTTCGCGTCGGCCCCGAACTCGAACAGGAACTCGGTCGCGATCAGGACGGTGGCCGTACGGCTGCCGGTGCCGTCGGTGAGGTTGGTGCTGGAGTAGCCGGTGATCCCCCCGTCGTGGGCCCAGACGGTGCCGCAGGGGGTGCGGCCCGTCTCGATGCCCAGGCCGGAGCCGGGCCCGTCCACCGGGTTCTGCGGGTCCATCGGCACGGTGGTGCGCAGCTGCGCCAGCTGGGCCGCGGGCAGCAGCCTGCCGGACATCAGCGCGTTGTAGAAGCGGGACCAGTCCTGCGCGGTGGACACCACGGCCCCGGCCGCCCCGCCCCAGCCCGGGTCGTTGCCGGAGACGTCCACCCGGCCGTCGCGGTGCACCCCGGCCACGTCCCGGAACGCGGCGGGCACCCCCGCCGGCATGTGGGCGGAGTCCGGCTCGTAGCCGCGGACGTGGCGGCCGCGCCAGCTGCCGTCCGTGGCGAGGTAGGTGTGCTTCAGGTTCAGCGGCCGGGCGATCCGGTCGCGGACCAGGTCGGCGAGGCTCGCCCCGGTGACCCGCTCCAGGACGGCGCCGACCGCCGCGTAGTCGGTGTTGCTGTAGGACCACCGGGTGCCCGGCGGGAACAGCGCCGGGCGCTTGAGGCCCACGGCGAGCAGTTCGGCGGAGGTCCACCGGTGCGGGTCCTTGCCGAGGATCGACGGCAGGACGGCGGGGTCCTCGGTGTAGTCGGCCAGGCCGCTGGTGTGGTTCAGCAGCATCCGCAGCGTGATCGCCCGGCCGTCGGGCACCTGGCCCGGCAGCCACGCCTCCACCGGGTCGGTCAGCGCGAGCCGCCCCTCGGCGGCCAGTTGCAGGGCGATCACGGCCATCATGGTCTTGGTGTTGGAGCCCATCCGGAACTCGTCCCCCACCGCGAGCCGCTGGTCCGCCGCGGCCCAGGGGGCCTGCTCGGCGATCTCGACGGGCCGGCCCCGGCCGTCGTCCACCCGCACCACCACCCCCGGCGCCCCGGCAGCCACCAACTGCCGTGCCAACTCCTCCAGTTGAGCCCGCTGCGCCTCGGCCCCGCCCCGGGTCGCGGAGGGCGCGGACCCGGCGGTGGTCAGGGGGGCCGGGAGCGCCGGACCGGCGGCCAGTCCCACGGCCAGGGCCGACGCCGTCAGCACGAGCGGCGCCAGCCGCAGGCGGCGCGACCACCCCGTCCGGGACGGCGAAGGGGCAGTCGAAGAAGGAGGAGAAGAAGGAGAAGCAGCTGGCGACATGGATCAGTTCCCTCTGGTTGCCGGGTGACCTGGACGGCCCTAGCCTCCGGCCCGCCGCTGGCAAACCGCGCACAGCGCGCTGGCACCCGCCGTCCACCCCGGATCCGCTGTCCGCCTCGCCGTCCGCCCCGGTGCCCGCCGGCACCGGGGCGAACGACGCGGCCGCGCTCGGATCAGCAGGACCCGGCCGGGCGGTCGCGGACCACGAGGTCGTTGCGCCCGGCGGTGGCGTCCAGCCAGACCGCCCGGGTGCCCTGGTCGGCGGCGGCGTGGAACTGGCTGCCCCGGTTGCAGGAGACCCGTACGGGGGTGCCGCCGCCGACCGGCAGCTGGTACAGCTTGGGCAGCGCGGCGTTCGACCAGCCGCTGCTCGGCTGGGCGCCGCGGTGCAGGAAGGTGACGGCCTGGTCGGTGGCGGTGAGCTCCATGTCCGCCGGGGTGTACGGCGAGTCGGCGGAGAGCAGGTCGCGCACGCCGGAGCCGTCCAGGGCGCCGGAGCGCAGGGCGGTCGGTCGGGTGCGGTCGGCCGGGGCGGCCAGCCAGAGCAGCCGGTCGCCCGCGAGCAGCGGGGAGGCGAGGTACGGCGGGTCGGTGCCGTTCGGGGTGCTCACCGGGTACTGGGCGGCGACTTTGCCGGTGGCGGTCGAGAAGACCGTCGGCGCCTGGACGCCGGCCCCGTCGGCCGTCCAGGACTCGATCCAGCCGAGCAGGCCGTCCTTGAACGCGAGGGACGTGAAGGACGTGAGGTTATGGCCCTCGGGCAGCGGGAGTTCCACGGGCGGGGCGCCGTCGTGGGAGAGGCGGACCCGGGTGCGGCCGGTGTCGTTGTCGGTCACCGTGAAGGCGATGTCCCCGCCGGACACCCGGACGCTGCCGGGCGACTGGTCGGGGGAGTGGAACACGCTGCGCACCGGGCCGCCGGACAGCGGGCGGGTCAGCACCTCCGTCCCCCACGTGCCGGTGGCGTCGGGCCCGATCGCCAGCCAGACGGCGGACGTGCCGTCGGTGGCGGCCCAGCCGTGGATCCGCCCGTCGTCCGGGCTGAGCCGGGTCGGGGTGCCGGGGGCGGTGGTGGAGCCGGTGTACAGGGCCGTCGCGCCCTTGCCGTTCGGGTCGGTGTTGCCCATCACCCAGTGGCCTCCGCCCGCGGCCGGTCCGACCGGGGCGGAGGTGCCGAGCAGCAGCGGGCGGGTGTCCGTCCCGAGCCGGTTCTGCCAGCCGGCCTTGATCCCGTGTGCGTCGAACGCGGCGGCCACCTTGCGCAGTTGGGCTCCGCTGAGTTTGAGGGCCCGGCCGGCGGCGAGCACCGCGTTGCGTCCGTCGACGAAGTCGTCGAGCGGGGTGAGGTATTCGGCCATTGCCCGGTAGACGAGGCGGTCGGCGGTGAGCGGGTCGAGGGTGCGCCGGATGTCCCACAGGGCGCCGCTGAAGATGGTGGCGTTGAGGTGCGCGCCGCCGTTGTCCAGGTCGAGTCCGGCGCCGAGGTAGTCGTCCACGGTGGTGCGGTGGTCGTCCAGGCGGCGGTTCGCGCAGTCCTGCGGGGTGCCGGTGCGGCACAGGTTCTCGCCCATCAGCGCCGCCGCCGGGTCGTCCATGGACGTGCCGCGGGCGGTGACCTCGATGGCGTTGCCGAAGTAGTCGGCGAGTCCCTCGTTCATCGCCCCGGACTGGCCGTCGCCGACCAGGTTGGCGGTGTGCTGGATGACGCCGTGGGTCATCTCGTGCCCGGCCACGTCGAGGGCGGCGGAGAACGGCAGGAACCTGGCGTTGCCGTTGCCGTAGAGCATCTTCTGCCCGTCCCAGGCGGCGTTCGGGAAGGGCTTGCCGCGGTTGCTCACGTTCACCACGGAGGTGATCGCGCCGCCCTTGCCGTCCAGGCCGTCGCGGCCGAGCCGGTCGTGGTAGAAGCCGTACACGGCGGCGGCGTTGAGGTGGGCGTCGGTGGCGCCGCTGGTGCCGGTGGAGGCGGGGAAGGCCGGGCCCGGGGAGGCGACGGGGAGGCTGCCGTCGGGCAGTCGGCCGCTGAACTCGTTGTAGTCCCGTCCGGTCGCGTCGTAGGTGGTGATGGTGACGGGCCGGGTGAGGTCGACGAGTTGGTAACTTCCGTCCGGCTGGCGGGAGATGTTCACCGGCACGGTACGGCCCAGGAGGTCGGGGGCGGTCCCGGTGGCGGGCTCGGCGGCGGCCGCGCCACGGGCGGCGCCGGCGCCTGTGTCGTCGGCGCCGCTGACCTGGTAGGGGGCCGAGGAGTCGTGGGCGAGGGCGACCACGCCGAGCGTGGCGTCCGCGTAGACCTCGCGGACCAGCGGTTCGCCGTTGCCCGGGCCGGCGGTGTGCACGGTGAAGTGCCGGGCGAGTCGGCCGGTGCCGCCCGGCAGGACGACCAGGCCGCGGTCCTCGGCGGTGGCCCCGGCCCGGGCGCGCGGGTCGGGGAGCGAGTCGAGCGCCAGCTTGCGCAGCACCGCGTCCGGCACGGCGGGGGCGGTCGGCGCGGTCAGCCCGGTGAAGTACTTGCCGCCGACCGACTCCACCCGCTGGCCGGCCCCCTCGCCGGTGAGGCGGACCAGGTACTGCCCGCCGAGCACCGGTATGCCGCCGTGGTACTGCTGGAACCTGACGGTGCGCCGGTCGGCGGCCGTGCGCTCGACCGCGAGCTCGGTCAGCTGCCCCGGATCGACCCGGTACCGGTCCAGGTGGGCCGCGAGATGGGCCCGGGCCGCCTCGACCGGACCGCCGGGCGCCGCCTCGGACAGCCCGGTCACCAACTGCGGGGCGGCGGTGCCCTGACCGGCCACCAGGGCGGGGACGGGATCGGGCTCGGCGGTCGGGCCCGGCGGCGCGGCCAGGGCGGGGGAGGCGGTCACGGTGAGCGCCAGTGCCAGACTCAGGGCGGCGCCCGAGCCGAGCACCCTGGCCACTGGACGGGAACGGTGATGCACTGCGGTCCTCCACGGAAATCGGCAGTGACGGCAGCACGACAGAGCTGCCTTTCACGGAGGAACGGGGCACCGGACAGGCCCGGTTCAGCCGGTCGCCGCCCTCCGGCCGCCCCCGCGGGGCCGCGCCCTCCCGCCGGGTTCGCCGCCCCCCGCCCGGCGCACCCGCCCCGGACGAACGCTTTCCCGGGGCCCCCCGGGGCGTCGTCCGGCAGCGCCGAGACGCAACTGCGTACCCGGCTCTACCCCGTCGGTCGGCCTCCGGCCCCACGGCCTGAACCAGCCCCCACCGGGTCGCCGGCATGCCCCGGGGGCCGACGGCCGGCCCGCCGCGACCGCCTTTGTCGAAGGCCCGCCGCGTATCCGCGGATACGGCACCCGATCGGGTGCGGAGCCCCACCCGCCCGGACCATTGCGCATCTCACCCGACCGCCCCGCAGGGGGCGTCCGGGATCAGCCGGTCCGCGATCCGGGCCGGCTCTCCTCCCGCCACTGCCGCACGGAGCGCACGATGTCCTGGCCGATCCGGTCCAGGAAGGCTGCGGCGTCGTCCATCCGGGCGCCGGCCGGTGTGCCGGGGCCGAGCGTCTCGGCGCCCTGGCGGGCGACGCCGGCGAGCATCGTGTTCCGTTCGGCGCTGGCCAGCAGTGCCCGGTACCAGACGTCGTCGTCGATGACGTACCGCTCCCGGCGCTGCTGTTCGCCGCGTTCGCGGCGGATCAGCGCCTGGCCCTCCAGGTAGCCGACGGCCTTGGAGACGGCGGCCGGGCTGACCTGCAGCCGTTGCACCAGTTCGCCCGCGGTGAGGCTGCCGTTGTCGGTGACGTACAGGCAGGCGAGGACCCGGGCGACCATGCGGGGCAGGCCGCTGTGCACCAGCAGCTCGGCCAGTTCGTCGGCGAATTCGCTTACCGCCTGCGGGTCGCGGCCCTCGGCCGGCGGCGTGGCGGCGGCGGCCGGTCGGGCGGTCGTGCCGCTGCGGCGGGAGCGCTGTGCGGTGGCGCGCTGGGCGTGTTCGGCCCGGTAGTCGGAGGGCCCGCCGTTGCGGGCGATCTCGCGGGTGACGGTCGAGGTCGGCCGTTCGATCTGCCGGGCGATCTCGCCGTAGCCCAGCCCCTCGGCCAGTCCGGCGGCGATCCGGTGGCGGTCCTGCGGGGTCAGCCTGGCTCCGGGCATCCGTCCTCGTCTCCTTCCGTCGCGTGAACAGTATCCGTCCGGCTCGCCCGCTGTTGCAATGGACTCGCGACGTTCTGTTGCATTAACTGGGAGAGTCATTGCAAGAATATTGTGGTATCTACCTGCGAATACATCCACCATCGGCAGGTTTCGTATTGACCATTATGTGAATTTGCTCGTAGCTTCTTCCCGAACCGCGACACCACATCGAGGGGGAACACGCCATGGGAACCACCACGCGCGCAGCCGTCGCCACCCTGCTCGCCGGGGCCGTGCTGGCCGGCGCCGCCGCCACACCGGCGTTCGCCGCGCCCGCGCCGGACGGCAGGGGCGGGCACCCGGGGGTCCAGCGGGTGCTGGACCGGGCGGTGGCCACGGGCGGCCTGCCCGGCGCGGTCGCCGAGGTCCGGGACGGCGACCGCTGGTGGTTCGGCAGTGCGGGCGTCGCCGACCTCGCCACCGGGCGGGCCCGTCTCGCGCAGGACCGGTTCCGCATCGGCAGCACCACCAAGACCTTCGTCGCCACCGTCGTCCTCCAGCTCGCCGCCGAGGGGCGGCTGAGCCTCGACGACAGCGTGGAGCGCTGGCTGCCCGGCCTCCTCGACGCCCCCGGCTACGACGGCGAGCGGACCACCGTGCGCCAGCTCCTCAACCACACCAGCGGCATCTACAACTACGCGATGGACGAGAAGGTCCGGCAGGAGGCGAGCGGCCTGCCCTTCCTGCGGCACCGCTTCGACAGCTACACCCCCGGACAGCTCGTCCGGATCGCGCTCGCCCACCGGCCCGACTTCGCGCCCGGCACCGGCTGGACCTACTCCGACACCAACTACGTCCTCGCCGGCCTGATCGTCGAACGGGCCTCCGGCGGCACCCTGGCCGCGCAGATCGAGCAGCGGATCACCACCCCGCTGGGCCTCACCGGCACCTACGAACCCTCCTCCGGCGACACCGCCATCCACGGGCCGCACGGGCGCGAGTACTCGCGTCTGGGGCTCACCGGGCCGAACGCCACCGCCTACGACGTGACGGAGCTGAGCCCGTCCTGGGGCTGGGCCGCCGGCGACATGGTCTCCGACGTCCGCGACCTGAACACCTTCTTCGCCGCCCTGCTGGGCGGACGGCTCCTGCCGCCCGCCCAGCAGCGGGAGATGTTCACGATGATCCCGACCGGGCACCAGTGGATCGACCAGGCGGAATACGGTCTGGGCGTCGCGGGCATCAGGCTCGACTGCGGCCCCACCGTCTGGGGCATGGGCGGCGCCATCAACGGCTCGTGGTCCTACGCGTTCGGCACCCGCGACGGCCGGCACCTGCTCGCCACCAACGTCAACGGCGACTGGGTCGAGGGGAGTTGGCCGATCGCGGTGTTCACCTCCGAGCTGGAGGCGGAGTTCTGCCCCCGCTCGTGACGGCCCCGGCTCGCGACGCCCCCGGCTCGTGACGGCCGGGCACGAGTCGTCCCCGCCCGCCCGGGCGGGGGCGTCATGGCAGCGCGGCCGCCTTGCGCAGCAGCACCGACCGCTCGCGGGTGTTGCGGCACAGTCGGGCGGCGAGTTCCAGCTCGGCGCGGGCCTCGGCGGTGCGGCCGAGTCGGGTCAGGAGTTCGCCGCGTACGCCCGGGAGCAGGTGCGATCCCGAGAGCCGGCCGGAGGCGGCGAGTTCGTCGACCAGGTGGAGCGCCTGCTGGGGTCCGTTGGCCATGGCGACGGCCACGGCCCGGTTGAGTTCGACGACGGGGGAGGGGGCCACGCGGCCGAGTGCCTCGTAGAGGAGCACGATGTGTTCCCAGTCGGTCTCCTGCACCGAGGGCGCCGCCGCGTGGCAGGCGGCGATCGCGGCCTGGAGGCCGTAGGGGCCGAGGCCCCGTCCGGTGGCGGCGGCGCGGCCGAGTGCGGCCAGGCCGCGGCGGATCGCGGAGCGGTCCCACCGGCGCCGGTCCTGGTCCTCCAGGAGCACCGCCTCCCCGTCGGGTGCGGTGCGGGCGGCAAAGCGCGCGGCGGTGAGTTCGAACAGCGCGAGCAGTGCGCACGCCTCCGGTTCGGCGGGCAGCAGGGCGGCCAGCGTCCGGGCCAGCCGGAGTGCCTCGTAGGCGAGGTCGGGGCGTAGCAGGTGGTCGCCGGCGGTCGCGGTCGAGCCCTCGGTGAAGATCACGTACAGGACGCTCAGGACGGCGCCGAGCCGTTCGCGCCGGTCCTCGGCCGGCGGCAGTTCGAACGGTACGTGCGCCGCGGCGATCGTCTTCTTCGCCCGGGTGATCCGGGCCTGGACGGTGGCGGTGGGTACGAGGAACGCCCGGGCGATCTCCTCGCTGGACAGGCCGCCCACCACGCGCAGCGTGAGCGCGACCCGGGCCTCGGGGGAGAGCACGGGGTGGCAGGCGGTGAACATGAGCGCGAGGACGTCGTCGTCGACCCGGTCGGGGTCCCAGGGCAGTTCGTGCGGCGGGCCGGAGGCGGTCGCCGGGCCGGAGCTGAACTGGCCCTCGGCGAGTTGGCCCGCGAGCAGGGTGTAGCGCTCGTCGAGGGCGGAGGCGCGGCGGAAGGCGTCGATGGCGCGCCGGCGCGCGGTCGCCAGCAGCCAGCCCACCGGGCTGGTGGGCACGCCGTCGCGCGCCCAGCCGACGAGTGCTTCGGCGAGCGCCTCCTGGGCGACGTCCTCGGCGAGCGCGAAGTCCCCGGTGTAGCGGGCCAGTGCGCCGACGATCCGGGCGGACTCGATCCGCCAGAGGGCCTCGGCGGCCCGCCGGGCCGATTCGGTGCTCGGCGGGCCGTCGGGGGTGGTGGGCATCAGTGCTGGCCGGTCCGCTCGCGCCACGCCCGCTCCTTGGCGATCCACTCGTTGTCCTGCGGGAACTCCTCGATGCCCGGCACGCGGCGGATCTCGACCTTCGAGCCGGTGATGGCCGGGAGCCGCTTGGCCCACTCGACGGCCTCCTCCTTCGAGGCGACGTCGATCACGTAGAAGCCGCCGAACAGTTCCTTCGTCTCGCCGTAGGGGCCGTCGGTGACCACCGGGCTCTGTCCGCTGAAGTCGACCACCACGCCCTGGGAGGGGTCGTCCAGGCCCTCGGCGGCGACGAGCACGCCCGCCCGGATCAGTTCCTCGTTGAAGCGGCCCACCGTTTCGAGCATCTCCTCGAAGGGCGTCTCCATCATCTTCGCGACGCTCTCGTCCGTGCCCCGCATGATCAGCATGTACTTCGACATCGTCACTCCTTGCTCGGGGGCCGCTTTCCGGCCCTCTCCATCCCAGGTCGAACGGCGTGGCCGCGGATCGACACGGCGGGCGGATTCGGGACCACTTTTTTCGACGGACGCCACCCTCTCGCAGGGCGGCCTCCTCTCACACCTGTCACACCTGGCGGTATGCGGCCGTCGCGATCTCGGTGAACGAGCGGACCAGCGGGTTGGTGTCGCCGTCGTTCCACACCGCGACCACCGGGCTGGGCGCCATGTCGGCCAGCGGGACGGTGGTGAGGTTCTCGGGCAGGTCGTGTCCGAGCGGGGCCAGGCCGACCGTGCTGTTCCAGAGCACGGCCTGCAGGCATTCCTGGACGCCGCGCACCACGGGGCCCTCGCGCGGGGTGCCGCCGTTCCAGTACGACTGCCACCGGGGGTCGGTTCCCGGGGGGAACTGGAACCAGCGGCGGCCGGCCAGGTCGGCCAGTTCCAGGCGGCCGCGCCGGGCCAGCGGGTCGTCGGCGCGCAGGACCGCGCCGACCGGGTCGGTGCGCAGCACGCGCACCGCCAGGGCGGTGTCGTCGAACGGCGCGCGGGTCAGGGCGACGTCGACCAGTGCGGCGCGCAGTCCGCAGGTCGGGTCGGTCAGGTCGGTGTCGCGCACGCGGATCTCGACGCCGGGGTGGCTGCGGCGGAAGGCGGCCGCCAGCCTGGTGATGCCGGGGTCGGTGCCGTCGCCCAGGATGCCGACGGTCAGGGTCGCGGCGCCGGCCGCCGCGGCCACGCGCGCGCGCAGGCGCTCGGCCCGGTCGAGCAGGGCCCGCGCCTCGTCGAGCAGCACGGTTCCCGCCGGGGTGAGGGTGACGCCGGCGGGGGAGCGGGCGAACAGCAGGGCGCCGCTCTCCCTCTCCAACTGCTTGATCGCCCGGCTCAGCGGCGGCTGGCTCATGTGCAGGCGGGTGGCGGCCCGGCCGAAGTGGAGTTCCTCGGCGACCGCCACGAAGTAGCGCAGGGTACGTAGCTCCACGCTGCGACGATACCCCCCGGGTATCGGCATGGCGGAACGGGTCTTGGACACCCGCGGGGCCCCGGCGGTGGACTCGGAACATGACCGACACAGCGAAGACCAGTGAACCGCAGGCCGGCCCCACCGTATCGGTGGTCGCCCCCGGCGAGGGCGAGACGATCGTCATGGGCACCACGCGCATGCGCGTCCTGGAGGACGGCAGCCACACCGGGCACCGCCTGGCGGTGACCGAGTCCCTCCTCGCCCCGCACACCCCCGGACCGCCGCAGCACCGCCACGCCCGCCACGACGAAGGCTTCTACGTCATCTCCGGCACGGTGCGCTTCACCGTCGGGGACCAGCACCACGACGCGAGCGCGGGCACGTTCGTGATGGTCCCGCCCGGCGCCCCGCACACCTTCGCTAACGTGAGCGACCACAGCGCCGTCATGCTCAGCGTGTTCACCCCCGACCTGTACCTGCAGTACTTCCGGGACCTGCGGGACATGGCCGCCGACGGCGGGCCGCCGACCCCCGAGGCCGGCCTGCGCACGATGAGCCGCTACGCCACCGAGCCCGCCACCAAGCCCGTCACCGGGTCCGCCGCCGATCTGGCCTGAAGCCGACCGGCCACCCGCCGGCGGTGACCGTGAAAGGACGTCATGACCATCGCCTACTGGTTCCTCGCCACACCGCTCGCCGCCTTCTACCTCTACGCGGGCGCACTCAAGGCGACCCGCGACCGCGACCGGCTGCGCCCGATGATGGCCTGGGTGGACCGCGTACCGCTGCCCGCCGTCAGGGCGCTGGGAGCGGTCGAACTCCTGGGCGCGGCAGGCCTGTTGCTGCCGCCGGCGGTCGGTGTCGCGCCGGGGCTGGCCGTGGCCGCGGCCGTCGGGTTCGTGCTCCTGCAGACCGGCGCGATCGCCGTGCACCTGACCGGCGGGGACCGCCGCGTCGCGCTCAACGCCGGGCTCCTCGCCGCCGCGGCCGCGACCGTCTGGCCGGCCGCCGCCGGGATGTGACCGGACGCCACCCCGCCCCTCCGTTCCGTTCAGCCCCCGCTCCGCCCCCGCCCCGTCCGCAGGCCCTCGGTACGTACACCGTGCCAAGTTCGCGGTTTTCCACGATGCCCGAGCGTGGTGGTGGCGTGTCAGCCTGTGACTGCCACCGCATCCCGCAGCCGGGTCGGGGCGGGGCCGATCCGCCGCAGGTGGCCGGCCGTTCACGTGGAACGCCCAGAAGGGATATTTGTCATGCACAGGCAAATTCGTTCAGCCTCGCTCTGCGCCGCGATCGCCGCCGCGGTCCTGGTCGGCGGCACCGCCCAGGCGCACGCCGCCGTGGCCTCCCCCGCCCGCGCACACGCCTCCGCGACGCCCGCCGCCCAGGACGGCGCGTCGGCGTCCGCGATCTGGCGCTGGGCCGGCCGGTACGACTCGTTCGTCGAGGCGCAGGCGGCGTACTACGTGCTGTACGGCCTCGGGAGCGCCGTCGCCCAGCTGATCGAAGAGGTCATCGTCGACGGCGCGAAGAGGTGGGAGCTCTACATCCAGTGAGCCCCCCCCCCCGGCGCCGGCACCGAGCCGCGACGCCCCCCGGATGAGAACACGGCGGGCGCGACCCGGCGCCCGCTCGTCCAGCCTTGAAGAGAGTTGGTAGACCCATGCGACGCACGACTCCCAAGCGCGGCCTGTCCCGCACGGCCGCAGGCGTTCTGACCGCCGTGCTGATGGCGTCCGGAGCGCTCACCCTCGCCCCGGCCGCGCAGGCCGCGACCGGGCAGGGCGGCCCGCAGGCGACCGCGGACGGCCTGGAGGGGATCACCGCGGCCCGCTCCACGCAGGTCACCCTGTCCAACCACACCGCGTACGGCCTGACCAAGACGTGGGAGAAGCTCGACCACGGCTGCTGGACGAACAACATGCTGCCGCCCGACTACATCCCCACCGGCAAGGAGCCCAGCTTCGCGAGCGAGTCCTGCGGGGCCGGCACCGGGACGGAGGGGAACATCACCTACGGCTTCGCCGGCGGCGAGATCAAGATCTACTGGAACAACCCCTACGTGGGCAGCAACGGCTACAGCTGCTCCGTCCCGGCCGGGTACGCCTGCTACAAGAGCGGCGGCAGCGGGAACAACGCCGGCGTCAAGTTCGACGTCTGGCCGGCGTCCCGGTCGGCCGGGGCCGACACCGCCGACGCGGTGGTGCCCGGCGTCACCGCCGCCCGCAGCACGAGCATCAACCTGACCAACAACTCGGGCAAGCTGCTGGTCCGTTCCGGCTCCAGCCTGCGGTGGGGGATCTGGTCCGACAACATGCTGCCCCCGTCCATGGTCCAGCCCGGTGTCACCGCGAAGTGGGCCAGCGAGTCGGACGGCTTCATGACCGGCACGGAGGGCGAGGTCACCTTCGACGTGTCCGGGGAGAGCAACAAGGTCAGGGTGTACTGGAACAACCCCTACACCGGCAGCAACGGCTACAGCTGCTCCGCCCCGTCCGGGTACAAGTGCACCTGGCAGGGCGGCAGCGGCGACAACGCCGCGATCTCCTTCAACCTGTCGAAGTCCTGATCACGCCGGGCCGAACCAGCGCCCCCGCCCGGGTCACGTCCATCCGTGACCCGGGCGGGGGCGCTCAGCCCCGGCCCGCCGCCGACCGCCCTGCCGTGGCCCTGCCGCACCCGCCCCGCCGGGGCCCCGGGCCCGCCTACCGGCCCCTACCGCCTTCACCCTCCCAGTACCGCCACCAGCTGGGTACGCCGGGCGATCCGCAGCTTCCGGTAGGCGTTGGTGAGATGGGTCTCCACGGTGCGGCGGGTGAGACACAGCGCGGAGGAGATCTGGGCGTTGGTGTGCCCCGCCGCCGCCAGTTTGGCCACGCGCCGTTCGGCGGGCGTCAGCGCGTGCCCGCCGTTCCTGTTGCGCACCCCGCCCTCGCGCAACGCCCCGGCCGTCAGGTCGAGGAGGCGACCGGCGGCGGGCGCCTGCCCGGCCTGCGGAGCGGGCGCGGCCAGCCGCAGGGCCACCGCGTGCGCCTCGCGCAGCGTGTCCCGGCCCTTGCGGCCGTTGCCCGCCCCGATGTGGGCCCGGCCGAGATCGGCCAGGACCTCCGCGAGTTCCACCGGCGCGCACCCCGCCCTGAGCAGTTCGGCGCCCTCGGTCAGCGAGCACAGGGCCAGCCTGCCGCCCACGGCCGCGGCGTACGCCCGCAGCGCCCGGCCGACGGTGCGCGCGGTGCCCCAGGTCCGGGCGTGGCGCAGTTCCTCCTCGGCGAGTTCGCGGGCCTCCTCCCGCCGCCCCAGCCGCACCAGGGCCAGCGCCGCCCCGGAACGCCATGGTGTGGCGACCGGGCTGACGAAGCCGTGGGCGCTCTGGCCGGCTCCGCAGGCCAGGTAGTCGTCGAGGGCCGCCTGCCAGCGGCCGTCCGCCGCGTGCAGCAGGGCCCGTGCGTAGCTGAGCTCGTTCCACTCCCAGGAACTGTCGTTGCCGCACGCTCCGGCCAGTGCCACGGCCTCCCACGCCCCGGTGCGCCGGCCGCTCTCGTGCCGGGCGGTGGCCACCATGGCCGCCAGGTGCGGCAGCCGGACGCCCTGTCCGGCGGTCGCCTCCACCAGGGGGGCGTTCTCGGCGATGACGCGGTCGAACTCTCCCGCCCACAGCGCGGCCTCGGCCCGGACGCTGAGCAGGCACTGCAGGCCCACGTCCGTCAGGTCCGGGGGAGCGGGCGGGGCGGGCAGGCACAGGCCGGCCAGCTCGCGCGCCTCCTCCAGGCAGTCCGCCCACTGCAGCAGGGTGGCCGCGCTGCCGAGCCAGGCGGTCCGCAGGCGCGGGTCCACCGGGGCGGCCAGCCGCGGGCGCACCCGGGCGAGCGCCTCGGCGGCCGAGCAGAGGCCGGCCCCGGCCTCGTACTCGGTGATCAGGCCGCACACCAGCGGCTCGATGCCGGGCGGCGCGGTGGGGGCGAGCGCGCGCAGGCCGGCGACGGCGCCGCGCCAGGCGTCGTTGTCGTGCGAGGAGACGAGCGCGGCGAGGGCCTGCAGCACCTGGACGAGTTCGCCGTCATCGGCCCCGCGGCCGGCCTGGTGGAGGACCCGCAGCGCGCTGTCGGGATCGCGGCCCGCCACGAGGGCCGCGCTCAGGGCGGTCGCCGCCCTCGCCCGCTCCCGCAGATCACTGTGCAACTCCACTCCGGTGTGGAGCCTGCGGATACCGGCGGTCGCGTTGTTCGCGAGCTCCAGGGTGCCCAGGCGCATGGTGAGGGCCGCACGCCGGTCCGGATCGAGCGGCCCGCTCAGGGCGTGGCGCAGATACGCGGCGGACTCCGCGACACGGCCGGCGCGTACCGCCTCCTCGGCGGCCTCGGCCAGCGAGCGGGCCATCCACACCTCGCCGGGCCGTTCCACGCGCAGCAGCCGGGAGGCCACGGCGGTCGCCGGCGCACCGCTCTCGTCGAGCAGCTCCGCGATGCGGGTGTGCAGCTCCGCGATCTCCCGCGGCTCGGCGGCGGCGAGGACGGCCTCCCGCGCCAGGGGGTGGCTCAGCAGCCTGTCCAGACGGCGCACCGACCGCTCGTCCGGCGACCGCCTGGACGAGCAGAGACCGGCGAGCTGACGGCGAAGCCCGGGGTCGCCCGCCACCCCTTCCTCCGCTGCGACGGCGAGAGCCAGACAGGCCTGGCGCAGACACGGATCGACCCCCCGCCCCAGCCAGTCGGCGATCGCCTCGCGATAACGGCTGCGGGAACGGGTGGCGGGCGGGCGGGGCAGCGGCCCGTCACCGAGGTCGGCGACGAGCGCCTGCACCAGCGCCGGGTTCCCGGCCCCCGCCCCGACACACGTCACGACGTCCTCCCGGCCCAGGCCGGCGCCCCGGGCGATACGCACGACCGCGGACACACTCAGAGCGCGCAGGACGACCGACACACCCGCAGGAGAAGGGAAGGGCCCCGGACCGGACGGGTCGCCGCACTCGGTGACCACCAGCAGAACGGGAATCTCGGCGATCCGGCGGGCCAGATAGCCGATCCACCGCCGGGACGGCTCATCGGCGTGATGGAGGTCGTCCACCGCGATCAGCACCGGCCGCTCGGCCGCCCAGCGGGCCAGCCGCGTCACCCACCGGTGGAACAACCGCTGCTCGTCGGGCCCGGCCGGCACCGCGAACGGAACGGCCCCGTCGTCCGCGAAGAGCTGCCGCACCAGCCCGAACGCGAACCCCGCCTCCTCCGGCACCCCGCGCACCCGCCCCACCCGCATGGCACCGCCGCCCGCCTCCTGCCGCACCACCGCCTCCAACGCGGCGCTGCGCCCCATGCCGGCCACCGGCGCCGAGAGCAGGATCCAGCGCCCGCCGCCCGCCCGCGCGGCCGCCCCGGCCGCCGCGGCCGCGTCCAACACCTCGTCGCGCTCCAAGAGCATCCGCGCCCCTTCCCCTTCGTCCTGTCCGTCCCGCGACGCCGCCCCGGGCCGTGCGCCACCCGCCCGGACACACCGGCTTCCGCGGCGATACCGCGGCCCCGGTGTGATCTTCACCCCGGGGCGACGCACGTCAGCCCGCCGCACGAAAAACGGCGCGATCGCGTTCATGACAGAGCTTGATCCCGCCGCTTTTATCACGTTTCACCCACGAACTTTCCACCCGCGACAGCGACACAGCAGCAAACACCCACCCGCGACCACCGGCCACCATCCGCGCCCCAGTTCGTGCCGACACGGACCGCGCCCCCCAACGCACCACACCGACCGACAACCGGGACCCCCGCGATTCCCGACCCCACAACCCCTCCCGGACACCCCATTCCAAACGACGCGGACTAATCCGAGACCCACGCCAGCACATCCACCCACCATGACGAATCCCGCTAACCCCCGGCTAATGCCCACGCAACACACCGGACCCCACCACCACCAGCCACCCCGAACCCCGCCCAACACCCCCCAGCCACCGCCGCCACCACACCCCGAACACCAGATGTTCCAGGGCTAAGAGCACCTCCGCCAACGAACAACCCGGCAGCAAAAAAACCCATGGAACAGCCACAAAGACAAGGCCCCACCACCACCAAAGAGCTTCAATTCCAGGGTTAAAAATGGACTAGTGTAGGGCGAGGAGGTGGAGTTCCGATGCCCACACAGGACGAACTGTTCGCAGCAGTGGACGCACTACTGAACGACCCAGGCCCACAACTGCCGGAGCCAACCGAAAGAGCACGCCTCCGAGAGGCCGCCGGAGTCACCCAAGCGCGACTGGCCCAGGTACTGAAGTCAACGGTGCAATCCGTGAAGAACTGGGAAGCCGGCCGCTCCGAGCCGAGGCCACCACGCCTGGAAGCCTACGCACGCCTCCTCGAAGGCTGGGCCCAACAGCACCCCACCCCCGCCCCCGCAGCCCGCACAGTCGAAGAAGTCCCGGCCGCCTTCGCCCCAACCCCCACCCCCACAAAGGCCGAGCCCAAACCCACCACCGACGACACGGCGAACCCGGACGACGACAGCCCCCGCCCCGACCGCATCCCGCCAGAACAACCAGCCGAACAACCACAACCGCTGCGCCCCGCCGCCCGCCCCACACCACACAGCGACGCCCAATACCCCCACGGCCCACTCGCAGTACTGGACGACGACGGCACCGCCTACGCAGTCGGCGGCCTACTCCTGGACTGCCCCGCCACCACACTCGCACAACTGGTCACCTGGGCCCTGACCGAATCCGGCCTGGGCACCCCACGACTGCACCGCAACGGCAAGGACTCCGACCCCCTGATCGTCCTCACCGCCGCCGCCGCCCAGAAACTCGGCCTGCCACCCACCCTGGACGACGACCCGGCCACCCGCCGCACCCAGCGCCTGCCCGACGACCACAAGATCGTCAAAGCACTCGCCCGCTCCAAATGGCAGCTCACCCGCCGCGGCTTCGGCCCCTGGGCCCGCATCTACAAGCCCGTCAAAGACGGCCGACGCCAATGCGTACAACTCGCCGTCCTGCCCTGGCGCGCCCTGGACACCCGCGCCTGGGGCGACGCCGCCCACCTGCCCGCCCCCGACCTCGCCCGCGTCCTCGGCGTCTACGCCCAACGCGTCATCACCCCCCGCGGCTCCAGCGCCACCAGCGGCCTGGAACTGATGACCGCGCTACGCCCGCCCACGAGGGCGGTACGCGACGAGCAGAGCGGCGGGTGGGTGTCCGGACCGAACCCGGGCGCGCTGACCGAAGTCGTCCAGGCAGCGCCACCGGAGGTCCCGCCGGAGCACCCCGCCGCACAGGGCTGGACCGGCGGCTTCCTCGACGAGGAGTCCTACCAGTGGATCCGCCCGGTCGAGACCCTCTCCGAAGCGGAGATGATCGAACCGTTCGCGGTCGGCATCGACATCAACACCGCCTACCTCGCCGCCGCCGCCCGCCTCAACGTCGGCCTGTCCGGCCCGCTCCACGTCACCAACCCACACTTCGACAAAAAGACCCCGGGCAGCTGGCTCGTCGACCTGTCCCACATCCCCACCGACCCCCGCCTGCCCAGCCCGTTCACCCCGACCGGCAACCCCCCCACCGGCCCAGCCTGGTACACCACCCCCACCGTCGCCTACGCCCAGGAACTCGGCCACGACGTCACCCCGACCGAGGCCTACCTGCGCGAGCACAGCGGCGCCTACCTCGACCCCTGGCACGATCGCCTCCGCGAGGCCTACGTCACCACCATGGCCGAGGCCGGCATCCCCACCGACAAGGACACCGACGAACGCGCCTTCCTCGCCGCGATGACCGCCCACCGCCTCCTCAAGAACGCGGGCACCGACCTGGACGCGCTGCGCGCCGCGCTCGCCGCCGAGGGCCTGGGCCACCTGGCCGCGATGGGCGACGACCAGCTCGCCTCGGCCACCTGGCGCCACCACCAGATCGCCATGGTCCTCTCGGCGGTGAAGTCGACGGTGAAGTTCGGGATCGGCAAGCTGCGAGAGCGCCCCCAGGGCCTGACCTACAAGCCCGGCGAGCCGTGGCCGGCGCTTGAGCGCGAGACCTGGCGCCCGGACATCCGGGCCGCGGTCATCGCCAAGGCCCGCGTCAACATGCACCGCAAGATGGCCAACGTGGCGAAGGCCAACGGCCGTTACCCGCTCGGCGTCAACAACGACTGCGTCGTCTACGCCTCCCCGACCACGGACCCGCTCGGCTTCCTGCCGCTCACCGGCTCGGGCAAGGTGCTGCCCGGCACCTTCCGCCTCGGCGCCACCCCCGGCCTGGCCAAGGTCGAGGGCATCCAGCAGATGCTCACCGTCGTGGACTGGCTGGAGCGCGACCAGCCGATCAACCCGGCCCGCCACATCAAGGGCTACGACAGCAGCACCATCGAAGGGAAGTAGGAGGCTGTGGAGGAGATCACCGACGCGATCGACCGGGCCGCGCCCGAGCACTTCACCAAGGCGCCACCCAAGAGCGCGCAGGCCCAGATGCGGCTGCTCGCCAAGGCGGCCAAGGGCGACACCGCCGCCCTGGCGGCCCGGCTCGGCGTGAGTCGCCGCACCGTCGAGCGCTACCTCGCCGGCCAACGCAAGACCCCCAGGGCCGCACTGCGCGAAGCCCTGAAGCGCGAGGTCCAACGAGTGTGGCAGCCCGGCATCCGCCGTCGGGCCCGCAAGAAGGCCGCCACCAGCACGGGCATCACCGTCGAGGTGTGGGCCTACTTCGGCTACACCGCTCCCGTCGGCACCACCGACGAGGCCCGGCTACGGCACCTGACCGTCCACCTCCCACCCGCCTACGCCGGCCGCCTCTTCACCGCCCAGGACCAGGGCGCCGGTGACCAACAGATGCGCGCCATCATGGCCGAGGGATTCCAGGAAACCTACTTCAAGGACGGCGGACGCGCCGCCGGACTCGAAGTCGAGTTCACCGGAATCCAGGCGGTCGACGTCCAGTACTGACACCAGGCAGGAACACTGAACCCACACAGTGCATCATTGCGATGCACCGAAGCGTGCCACCCGCAAACCCGGGCGGCACGCTTCCCCATGTCGACGGCTCGGGGTGAATGGTGACGGGCGCTCAGGGTGGGCGGAGCGAAGCGGAGTCCACCAGGCTCGACAGGAAGATAGGGGCGGGCGTTGGCATTGACCTGTTGTGAGATGGGGGGAGGTCAAATGGTGGGATGTGGAACGGAGTTACTGGGCCTACACAGTACACGAGTGATGCACTGCTGCCGGTTAGCTCACTGAATTCCGCTTGCGGAATTCAGTTCCCCCGCTTGCGGGGGAACACGCCGGAGCGAAGCGGAGGCATGTCCTACCGCTGGCTTGCCAGCGGGGAATTCCGCTTGCGGAATTCAATCCTCGCGCTTGCGCGAGGATTTCATCCGGAGCGAAGCGGAGGATTCGAGTGGCGCGCGTTGGGGGGGTATCGTGCGGGGCGGCACCGGGGGGGCCGGCCTGGCGCCTGTGCGGGGGGGTGTTATAAAAAGACAAGCCCCCACACAACAGCAACACA
>NZ_JBHWIO010000020.1:58990-105281 GCF_042732075.1 Kitasatospora sp. NPDC059812 | reverse complement strand
CGCAGCCGGGCGATCGCCTCGGCGCTGGTCGGCTTGACCGCGTCCGCGACCTCCAGGACGGCCCGGGCCTCGCCGTCCCAGCCCACCGCGATCGCAGTCCGCCCGGCCGCCTCGGCGGCGCGCTTGGCCGCGGCCAGGCCCTCCGGCAGGTACTGCGACCAGTCGTTCAGCAGCGCCTCCCGGCCGGCGACCACCGCGTGGCCGTCCACCACGCCCTGGACGCCCAGGCCCGGCACGTTCTCGAAGCCCTCGACCGCGGGCAGCTCACCGGCCTCGGCGGCGGCGGTGGCGATCGCCCGGGCGATCGGGTGCTCGGAGGCGTGCTCCAGGGCGCCGGCCAGGCGCAGTGCCTCGGCCTCGGTGACGCCCTCGGCGGTGTGCACGGCGAGCAGGGCCATCCGGCCGGTGGTGACGGTGCCGGTCTTGTCCAGGACGATGGTGTCGACCTTGCGGGTGGACTCCAGCACCTCCGGGCCCTTGATCAGGACGCCCAGTTGGGCGCCGCGGCCGGTGCCGACCAGCAGCGCGGTCGGGGTGGCCAGGCCCAGGGCGCACGGGCAGGCGATGATCAGCACCGCGACCGCTGCCGTGAAGGCGGCGGTCCAGCCCTCGCCGGTGCCCAGCCAGTAGCCGAGGGTGGCCACCGCCAGGACGATCACGATCGGGACGAAGACGGCGGAGATCCGGTCGGCGAGGCGCTGGGCGGCGGCCTTGCCGTTCTGCGCGTCCTCGACCAGCCGGGCCATCCGGGACAGCTGGGTGTCCGCGCCGATCCGGGTGGCCTCGACCACCAGCCGGCCGCCGGCGTTGACGGTGGCGCCGGTGACCTGGTCGCCGACGCCGACCTCGACCGGCACGGACTCGCCGGTGAGCATCGAGGCGTCCACCGCCGAGCCCCCCTCGACCACCACGCCGTCGGTGGCGATCTTCTCGCCCGGCCGCACCACGAACCGGTCGCCCACGGCCAGGCCGCCGACCGGGATCCGGACCTCGGCCCCGCCGCGCAGCACGGTGACGTCCTTGGCGCCCAGTTCCAGCAGCGCCCTGAGCGCGGCGCCCGCGGTCCGCTTGGAGCGGGCCTCGAAGTAGCGGCCGGCCAGGATGAAGGCGGTGACGCCGGCCGCCGCCTCCAGGTAGATGTTCGACGGGCCGTCGCTGCGGGCGATGGTCAGCTCGAAGCCGTGCCGCATGCCCGGCATTCCGGCGTCGCCGAGGAACAGCGCCCACAGGGACCAGAGGAACGCGGCGCCGGTGCCGAGCGAGACCAGGGTGTCCATGGTCGCGGCGCCGTGCTTGAGGTTGGTCCAGGCGGCGCGGTGGAACGGCCAGGCGGCGTAGGTGACCACCGGCGAGGCCAGCACCAGCGACAGCCACTGCCAGTTGTCGAACTGCAGGGCCGGCACCATCGCCATCGCGATCACCGGCACCGCGAGCGCCACGGCCGTGACCAGCCGCTGGCGCAGCGGGGCGAGTTCGTCGACCGGCTCGGCCTGCCCGGCTTGCCCGGTCGGGCCTTCGGCGGCCGGCGGCTTCGGCAGCGCGGCGCTGTAGCCGGTGGCCTCGACGGTGGCGATCAGGTCGGCGACGTCGACGCCCGCGGGGAAGGCGACCTTCGCCTTCTCGGTGGCGTAGTTGACGCTCGCCGAGACGCCGTCCATCCGGTTGAGCTTCTTCTCGATGCGGGCCGCGCACGAGGCGCAGGTCATGCCGCCGATCGAGAGTTCCACCTCCGTGGAGGCGGGTGCCTGGGTGGTCATCGTTGCTCCTCGTGACAGTCGTCGTTCCGGGGACGTACTGAGCGTCTCCGGTCCGACCTTCATACCCTCGGGGGGTATCGGTCGGCGTCGGGTTCCTTTATACCCCCTAGGGGTACCCAGAACAAGCGGATACCCCCAGCAGGTATCCTCCGGGGTCGGCGATCCGCCCCGCCCGAAACCCCAGGGAGGTACCCACCGCCGGGCGTCAGTGCCGGTCGTGCCGGTGCCCGTCCCCGGCCGCGGGCTCGCCGCCCATCATCCGGAGCATGGCGCGGCCGCCGGTGCGCAGGAAGCGGGCGAGCAGGGCGGCGGCGAGGAGCAGGAAGGCGATGTTCAGCCAGGTCGTGTAGTTCCACTCGATGCCCGCCATCGGGATCTCGGCCTCGCGCTGGTCGGGGACCAGGCCGAGCGCGCCGAAGAGGAACTCGACGGTGTAGCCGGCCACCACCATGGCCGCGTAGAAGGTGCCGAGCAGGAACAGGGCCGTCCGACGCCCGTAGTACTTCCGGTAGATGTTGAGGATCGGCAGGATCAGCAGGTCCGCGAAGATGAACGCGACGACCCCGCCGAAGCTGATCCCGCCCTTCCACAGCACCACCGCGAGCGGCACGTTGCCGATCGAGCAGACGAAGGACGCCATCGCCACCAGCGGGCCGACCAGCGGACCCCACAGCCGGCCGGCGAGCGGGTGGTCGGCGAAGAAGAAGGCCTGCCAGAAGGAGTCCGGCACCCAGGCGGCGATGGCACCGGCGATGAGCAGCCCGAGGACGAGGTCCTTGAGGATCGCCGCCCACTCCATCACGAACACGTGCGACACGGCCGTGACGCCCTGCCGGGACAGCAGCCGCCGGGCGAAGGAGCCCTCCCCGGCGACGGACATGTCCATCGCCGCGTGGCCCTCCATCGAGCCGGCCAGGCCGCGTTCGGCCTGGGCGCGGGCCTCACGCAGCAGCCGGTCGCGCAGCAGCAGCCGGAAGAGCAGGGCGAGGACGAGGATCATCACCGGCCCGCCGACGAACTCGGCCGCCGTGAACTGCCAGCCGAGCAACAGGGCCAGGATGACGCCGAGTTCGACGACCAGATTGGTCGAGGCGATCTCGAAGGCCATCGCGGCGGTGAAGTCCGCGCCCTTGCGGAACAGCGAGCGGGCAAGGGCCACGGCCGCGTACGAGCAGGAGGAGGAGGCCGCGCCGAGGAGGGCGGCGACGCCGAGGGTGCGGGGGCGGTCGTCGCCGAGCAGCCGGACGACGGTGGACTTGCGGACGACGGCCTGGACGACGGCGGAGAGCAGGAAGCCGAGGATCAGCGCCCAGGCGATCTCCCAGGTCATCGATCCGGCGATGGACAGCGCGTGCAGGATCGCGTGCATGGTGGGTCCGCCTTCCCTGGTGCCCCGGGTTCGCCAGCGCCGAGCACCATATACCCGTACCGGGTATTACCCCTCGCACCTCGCCGGGGGCCCGGCCGCTCCCCCGCCGGACCCCTGTCAGACCTCCGTCAGGCCGCCGCCAGCGGGGCCGACGACTGCGCCGCCCGGTCCAGCCCGAGGTTGCGGTGGATCTCCAGGGCGGCGGTGGAGCGGTTCAGCGTGATGAAGTGCAGGCCGGGCGCACCCTCGCGGAGCAGGCGCTCGGCCATCCGGGTGGCGTGGTCGACGCCGATGCGGTGAGCGGTCGGCCGGTCGCCGCGGGCCGCCTCCAGCCGTGCGGCCAGGCCCGCCGGGAAGGAGGCACCGCTGAGTTCGGCGAAGCGGGCGATCTGGCGGACGTCGGTGGCCGGCATGATCTCCGGGATGACCGGGGTGTCACAGCCGGCCTCGGCGAGCCGGTCGCGCAGCCGCAGGTAGTGCTCGACGTCGAAGAACATCTGGGTGACGGCGTAGTCGGCGCCCGCCCGGCACTTGGCGACGAAGTGCCGGATGTCGTCCGCCCAGTCCGCCGAGCGCGGGTGGCGCTCCGGGAAGGCCGCCACCCCGACCGTGAACGCGCCGCAGCCCTTGACCAGTTCGACCAGTTCGGCGGCGTGCCGCAGGCCCCGGGGGTGCGGCTCCCAGGCGCCGTTCGGGTTGCCGGGCGGGTCGCCGCGCAGGGCGAGGACGTCGCGGATCCCGACGTCCGCGTAGCGCCGCAGGACGGCCTGGAGCTCGGCGGTGGAGTGGCCGACGGCGGTCAGGTGGGCCACCGGCCGCAGCGTGGTCTGGGCGGCGATCCGCTCGGTGGTCTCGATGGTGCGGTCGCGCGAGGAGCCGCCGGCGCCGTAGGTGACGGAGACGAAGGTCGGCGCGACCGCCTCCACCCGCCGGATCGCGGCCCACAGGGAGCGCTCACCGGCGTCGTCCTTGGCGGGGAAGAACTCGAAGGAGTACGTCCGCTCGCCGGCCGCCAGGATCTCGCGCAGTCCGCGCGGGCCGCGCGCTCCGGGTCGGGTGGTGTGGTCCATGGGGTGTCACCTCGGGTGATGGGGGTCGGCCGCCTGCCGGGGCCGGCCGCCGGGATGCGGGCGGCCGCTTCCACCCTGCCGGAAGGGCGCAACGAGATTGCCACAAGGATCAGTTGACGATCGGTCGAGTCCGTTTCACGGCCATCGCGAGCGACGCCCTCAGTTACCCCTGGGGGGTATGGTACGTTCTCCAGGCGAAGCGGCCGACCGCACCTGCGGCCGGCGCCGGGCACTGATGACAGGAGCACCCCCATGTCCGAGACCACCGTCACCGTCGAGTCCCCCGCCACCGGGACCGCCACCGAGACCGCCGCCTCCTGCTGCGGCTCCTGCGGCACCGGCGCCACCGGGGCCACCGGGGCCACCGCCACCGGAACCGCCGGGCGGGCCGTCTTCCAGGTCAAGGGCATGACCTGCGGCCACTGCGTCACCTCGGTGACCGCCGAACTGCGGAAGATCGACGGCATCACCGACGTCGCCGTGGACCTCGCCACCGGCGAGGTCACCGTCGACAGCACCCTGCCGCTCGCCGACGAGGCCGTCGCCGCCGCCATCGACGAGGCCGGCTACGACCTGGTCGGCCGCCTCGGCTAGGTCGCACCAGCCGAACGCCCCCGACGGCAGGACCGTCGGGGGCATTCGACTTACGGGGTGGGGGTATGCCCGGCGGGATGCGCCCGGCGGGATGCGCGCCGGACAGGCCCCGGTGAAACCCTGACCGGAGGAGTTGAAATCGCTACCATCGGGACCAACGGGACAAGCAGCAGCGGAATCCAACGATCTACGTAAATACGACAGTTGGATTCTCATCCCGCGCCGGACCGCCGACCCCGAAGGGACCCATGTCCACCGCCGCACCCGCCCTCCCCCCGTTGCACCGACTCCCCGTCACCCCCGCCCAGCCGCCCCACCCCACCACCCTCCCCGACGGCACCCCCGCCTGGCTGGTCACCCGCTACCACGACGTCCGCCAGACCCTCACCGACCCCCGCTTCACCCGCGGCGACCTGGCCACCGTCGGCACCCCCGGCGGCGGCGCCGACGTCTCCAGCAACCCGGCTTCGATGTTCAACCAGGACGGGCCGGAACACCGCCGGCTGCGCAGCACCGTCCAACGGGCCTTCACCGCACGCGCCATCGCCGGCTGGCAGCCCTGGGTCGCGGAGGGCGTCCAGCAGGCCGTCGACGCCCTCGCGGCCGGCGGCACCCCCGCCGACCTGGTCACCGCCTTCACCCGGCCGGTGCCCTTCGCCGTCACCAGCCGCCTGATGGGGCTCGACGGCGACGGCCCGGACCACCTCGACGAGCAACGGCTCCGCCGCTGGACCAGGGCGATCCTCGCCGACGGCACCCCGGCCGACGGCGGCGACGCGGCCGACGGCGCCCTGGACCCGGCCGAGGCGCTCGCCGAATACGCCGCCTACACCGGCGAGTTGATCGCCCGCCGGCGCCACCACCCCGGCGAGGACCTGGTCAGCCGCCTCGTCCAGGCCGCCGACCAGGACGGCGGCGTCCCCGAGGAATCACTCGTCTACCTGGTCTGCGGGCTCACCGCCAGCGGCAACGAGAGCGTCACCGGCGCCCTCGGCAACGCCCTCGTCTACCTGCTCGGCGAACGCCCCGAGGACTGGCCCCGCCTCGCCGATCCCGACACCACCGAACGCGTCACCGAACGCCTCCTGCACTTCATCCCGCTCGGCGACGACGAGGCCACCACCCGGCGCGCCACCGAACCGGTCGACCTCGGCGGCGTCCACATCCCCGCCGGCGCCGTCCTCGCCGTCAGCCTCGGCAGTGCCAACCGCGACGCCGCCGTCTTCCCCGACGGCCTCGACGCCGGCCTCGACCACCCCCTGCCCGCCCCGACCCTCGCCTTCAGCGCCGGCCCCCACTACTGCCTCGGCGCCTGGCGGATGCGCCTGGAAATGCGCGAATCCCTCCGCCGCCTCGCCACCGCCCTCCCGGGCCTGCGCCTCACCACCCCCGTCGACCGGCTCACCTGGCAACTCGGCACCACCACCCGCAGCCCCGCCCAGCTGCCGGTCACCTGGTAGCCGGGGGCGCCGGGCCGCCCGCAGCGAGCAGCCCGCGTCGACCCCCGGGCCGTCGCGGGCGAACCGTCCTCAACCCCAGAGCTGCTCGCCCAACGTGGC
This sequence comes from Kitasatospora sp. NPDC059812, assembly GCF_042732075.1. Classification (NCBI taxonomy): domain Bacteria; kingdom Bacillati; phylum Actinomycetota; class Actinomycetes; order Kitasatosporales; family Streptomycetaceae; genus Kitasatospora; species Kitasatospora sp. NPDC059812. The sequence goes on along the minus strand of NZ_JBHWIO010000020.1, from coordinate 98,932 downwards.
GCCCTCGGGGGCGCCGGGCAGGACGTAGGCGACGGCGGAGGCCTGGTGCTGGACGAACGGGTTGAGGGCGTCGCGGGTGGCGAGGCGGGTCTGGACGCGGGTGAACTGGGCGGGGTCGCGCATGAAGGCGCAGAAGAGCAGGCCGCGGTCGTCCGGGCCGTCGTCGTAGCTGTAGCCGCGGCGGAGCATGCGTGCGCCGCCGTCGAGGCGGGGGCTGCTGAGCCGGACGTGGGCGGTGGCGGGGATGACGTAGGAGCCGTCCGGGTTCTTGGCGTAGACGTCCGGTTCGTCGTGTTCGGCGCTGCCGGTGAGCGGGGCGCCGTCGCCCGCGCGGCGGCCGATGGCCAGGTCGCGCCGGTCCGCGGGGAGGGCCGCGAAGGCGGCGACGTCCATCCGGATCCGCCGGTAGACCAGGACGGTGCCGTTCTCGTGCGCGCCCGCCGGGCCCCAGACCCACTGCCGGGCGGTCGGCTCGTCGGGGTTGGCGGTGCCGTCCTTGAAGCCGAACAGGTTGCGGGCGGTGCTGCCCGGGGCGGTGGCGGGCAGGAAGCCGGACTGGCTCCAGCGGGGCGTGGCCCCGGCGGCGCGGGCGGCGGTGGTGGCGAGTTCGGCGACGACGGTCAGCGTCCAGCGGTCGGCGCCGCAGAGTTGGAGGAGGACGTCGCCGCCGCCGCGCGCCGGGTCGAGGCGGTCGCCGGCGAAGGCCGGCAGGTCGGCGAGCGCGGCCGGGACGTTCAGGCCGAGCCGGGCGGCGAGGTCGGGGCCGACGCCCACCAGGCTGGTGAGCCGGGCCGGTTCGGCGCCCTGGAGCCGCAGGTCCGGCGACGTCCCGGCGGTCGCGGCGGCCAGCAGCCGGGTGAGCTCCGCGAGCAGGCCGCGCAGGGCGTCCCGGCCGCCGGCGGTGGTCGCGGGTGCGAGGTCGAAGGCCAGCAGCTGGGTGGCGGGTTGCGGGGGTGTGGTCACGCCGGCCTGGCGGGGGCCGTGGAAGAGAGGCGCCGGGCCGGGCGGCGGGGCCGCCGGGTGCTGCGCGGAGCCGTCGTGGCCGCCGTGCGCCAACGCCTGGACGCCGGCGCCGAGTCCGGCGGCGAGCACCGCCCCGGCCGCGAGCAGCGCCCTCCGCTCGACACCGGGTCCGGCGGCTTCCGTCTGTTTCCGCACTTTTCCGGTTTCGGCATGCATGGGCGACATTGGAGACGATAGAACACCTCTCATGCAAATCCTGATGATGCGTCATTTCACTCGGCGGCCCTCACCTGCACGTGCCACGAGACCCCTGCGACGGCTGTCCGCGGCGCTGCTCGCCACCACCCTGGCGCTGGCCGGCTGCGCGGCATCGGGCTCCTCCTCCGACGAGGCCCGCCATCCGGCCGGTACGGTCATCCAGGTCCCGGAGGACTTCCCCACCGTGCAGCAGGCCGTGGACGTCGCGCGCGAGGGCGAAACCGTGCTGGTCCACCCGGGCGTGTACCCGGAGAGCGTCCGGATCACCAAGCCGCGCATCGTCCTGCGCGGGACGGACCGCAACACCGTCGTCCTCAACGGCGGGGTGCGCCTCGTCAACGGCATCACCGTCACCGGCGCCGGCTCGGTGGTGGAGAACCTCACCGTGCACGGCTACCTCGCCAACGGCGTCCTGTTCACCGGCGTCACCGACGAGCACCTGCAACGGCACGGCGCCGGCGGCTCCGCGTACGACCCGCTGGACACCAACCGCTTCCCGCCCGTCCAGGGCTTCCGGGCCTCCCGGGTGACGGCCTACGACAACGGCCTGTACGGCATCTACGCCTTCGACGCGCGCGGCGGCGTGATCGAGGACTCCTACGCCTCCGGGCAGGCCGACTCCGGGATCTACGTCGGCCAGTGCAAGCCCTGCGACACCCTCGTGCACGGCAACACCGTGGAGCGCAACGCGGTCGGCATCGAGCTGACCAACGCCTCCGACGGGCTCAGCATCCTCGGCAACCGGGTGGTCGGCAACCGGGTCGGCGTGACGGTGAACTCCAACGACCTGGAGTCCCTCGCCCCGCAGCACGGCGCGGTGATCGCCGGAAACGTGATCACCGACAACAACGCCGCCGACACCCCGGAGCAGGCGGACGGCGGCTTCGGCATCGGCCTCGGGATCGGCGGCGGCACCGCGAACCAGGTGCTGCGCAACCTCGTCCAGGGGAACCGCGCCGCCGGGATCATCGTCACCGACCCGCCCGGGCACCCGGCGAGCGGCAACCGCGTCGAGGGCAACCGCGCCACGGGCAACGGCGTCGACCTCGTACTGGCCTCCACCGACCCCGGCAACTGCTTCACCGGCAACACGCCCGACACCCAGAGCCCGGACCAGTTGGAGGGCCAGGCGGCGTGCGGGGCACAGGGCCGCGGCCCGCTCCCCGGCGGGCGGCCCGCCACCGTCATGGCGCCGCCCGGCGTGCCGTTCCACCAGGTGCAGGCCCCGGCCGCGCAGCCCTCCCTGCCCGACCCGTCGGCGCCGGGCCGGCCGGCGACGGACCTGCCGGGGCCCGTCGACCCGGACCGCTACGCCCTGCCCACGGACGCCGCCGCCGTACCGCAACCCCGGTGAGCCCGGGCCCCGGTGAGCCGCAGCCCCGGCGGCCTCGGGGCCTCACCCGGCGGCCCACGGCGCCTCCGGCATCCGCACGCCGTCCTGCCGCCCGGTGAGGTCGACGGTCGTCGGGGTGCCCAGGCCGGACATCCGCATGGTGACCCGGCGCAGCGAGCCGTCGCCGTCGACCCAGTAGGTGAGCGGCGACGGCCCGCCGTCCGGGGCCGCGCCCTGGGCGCGCGGGCCGGAGAAGCGGTCGTAGTCGCGGCCGTCGATGCGGTCCCGGCCGAGCAGGCGCGCCCCGGACTGGGCGAGCAGCAGCGGGTTGTCCGGCCGGTCGGCGCCGAGGCGGACCAGCAGGCCGAGCCCGGCGTCCAGCGGGTCCGCCGTGTAGGAGCGCGGCGACCAGCCGGAGCGGGGGACGTGCTCGGCCTGCTCCCAGGCGGGGCCGGAGCCGGCCGGCTCCGGGGCCAGCCCGAGGCCGTCGCCGTCCCAGATGATCAGGCCGTGGTCGAGCTGGCCCGAGGCCCCGGAGACCTGGTAGCGGCCCACCCCCCGGCGGGTGCGGTAGTCCACCACCCCCTCCACCCGGATCTGCACGCCGCCGCCCTCCGCCGCGGTGAGCGCCACCGCCGCCGGGCTGGCCTGGTACAGCGTCAGCCGGGACAGCGCCAGCCGGGACGCCTCGTCCATGGTCACCGCCCGTTCCTCCGGTTCGCCCCAGGCCGTCACCCCGAGGGCCGTGGCCCCGGCGACCACCACCGCGCCGACCACCCCGACGAGCAGGCCCAGCCGCGCCCTCTTCCCGATCTTCCTACGGGCCATCTGGCAGCCCTCCTCCTGGTCAGCACCGTCGTACTGGTCGTGACCGTCGTACTTGTCGTCACTGTCGTGCGAACGAGCGGCGGGCGGGCCCGTGGCATGACTCGCGCCACGGGCCCGCCCCTCCTCACCGCTTCCTACTGGTGCCGCGCCCTGCGCTTACGGGCGACGAAGACCAGCGCACCGCCGGACGCCACCAGCACCGCGCCGCCGACGATCCCCAGCGGCACCAGGGCGTTGGCCCCGGTGTTGGGCAGCTGTCCCCCGGGCGGGGGCAGCGGGTTCACCGTCGACGGGCTCGGCGACTCCGTCGGCCCCGGCGGCGTGGTCGGCTCCGGCGCGCTCGGCGAACTCGACGGGCTCGGCGGGCTCGACGAGTTGGTCGGCGTCGGCGTCGGGGTCGGCGTCGGGGTGGGCAGCAGCTTGTTGACCGCCGTCACCGAGACACCGTCCGCGAGGTTGTCGGAGGTCAGCGCCAGCGGACCGAACACGGTGGTGTCCGGAGCCGCGTAGCCGTCGGGCGGGCTGAGCTCCTGCCAGTAGTACGTCCCCGGCACCCCGGCGCCCTGGCAGAGGCCGTCGGCGCCGGTCGTACAGGGCCCGCCCACCGCCGTGTCGGGCTTGTCACCGCCGGTCTGCAACCCGTCGGTGCCGTTGGTGTCGTGCCACAGCTGGAACTTCGCCCCCGCCAGCGGCTTGCCGTCCTGGTCGTGCTTGACCAGGCGCAGCGCGCCCTCCTGCTGCCGGAACCCGAAGTCGAAGGTGTGGTCGTTCTCGCCCGGCCCGCCGGTGCTCAGCGCCCGTTCGGGGAACTTCGCGCCGGGCGGCACCAGGCCCTTGGAATCGATGAAGTGGTTGTCGCCGACGTCCGCGTCGGTGGGCACCCACTGGTAGAGCGGCCCGCCCTTGGCGTAGTCCGCCGGGTTGTCGAGCCGGATCGTGTACTTGGTCCTCGGCTTGAGGCCGCCGGTGACGTTCGAGTCGTCGAAGTAGTACTCTCCGCGCTTCGTCGTCTTCGTCGTGCCGACCAGCTTGCCCGACTCGTCGTAGAGGTGGACGGTCGCGCCCTCGACGGGGCGCTGGCCCGGGTTCTGGATGCCCTTGCGCTCGGGGTCGTACCAGACCCGGTTGCCGATCTGCAACGGAGCCTGGTCGCAGAGCACCTCCAGGTCGCCCATCGAGGCGCCCTTGCCGAACGGCGCGATCACCCCGGCCGGGTTGAGCCGGAAGCCGAACTGCGGGTCCTGCTGGCCGTTCGCCCGCTGGAGGAACGACGTGCCGTACCCGAGGGCGGTGTGGTTGGGGTCGAAGGCGGAGACCGCGACGGTGCTCTCGACCTTGGAGAGCGCCATTCCGGCGAACGCCGTGTTGCGGTGGCCGCCCCAGGTCGTGTCGAAGAACCGGGTGCCCCGGGGAGCGAGCCCGCAGCCGTTGTTGGTGTCCATCACGTACGTGCCGTTCGCCCGGCAGGCCTTGTTCAGGTCACCGCCGGACATGACGACGGCGACGGAGCCCGGCGCCGGGGAGCCCGGCGCGCGGTCGCCGAAGCGGTCGCGGAAGGCCAGCAGCATCGAGCCGTCGGTCTCGAACGTGATCTCGCCCAACTCGGGTTCGGGTTGGGCGATGGTGTAGTTGCCGCACGGCCGACCGTTCTGCGTGGTCGGGTAGGTGCTCGTCCACGGGAACCAGCCCGCACCGTCGCACGGGCCCGAGCCGACGGTGGACTGGCGCGGGTAGTCCAGCGGCTGGTCCAGCACCGGCTTGGCGAACACGCCGGTGGCGAGGTCGAAGGGCAGGACCACCGCGCGCAGGTCGGTGAGCTTGCCGGTGGACTCGCCGGAGCACACTCCGCCGAGGTAGCCGGTGCCGTCCTGGAGGCCGAGGCCGAACGGACGCCAGTCCCCCGCCGCCGGGCAGCCCGGGTCGGGGATCGGGTAGGAGGCCGTCGGGCTCCCGGCGGCCGCCACGGTGGCGTTGTAGCGGTAGAGCTTGCGGTCGTTGAGGTTGACGACGAACAGGTCCTTGCCGTCGTCGGTGATCTTGATGCCGCCGAGGCTCTCCTTGCCCGGTGTGTCGAGGAAGGCGTCGTCGGTGCCGCCGCCGTGGGCCGTCGAGCCCGCGTTCGGGACGGTGGTGAACAGCGTCGTCTTCTTCTGCGCGATGTCGGTGACGTAGATCGCGCCGGCACCGCCCGGACCGTAGTCGGTGGTGCGCTTGGCCACCGCCGAGGAGAACAGCCGCCGGTCGGCCTTGTTCCAGGCGATGCCGTACAGCGTGCCGGTATCGGCGTTGGTGGCGAGGTTCGTGGCGGTCACGCCCTCGCCGTCCTGGCCGCGCGCGCTGTACGGGAAGGAGACCAGCGTGCGCTGGGCCCCGCCCTCGCGGTCCATCGGCTGGCAGGCCGTGACCAGCGGGGCGTTCTTCTGGCAGTAGTCACCGGGGTTCCAGAGCCCGGTGGTGTACGCCACGTTCTTGCCACCCGAGAGGTCGACGAACTCCTCGTTGCTGCTCAGCTGGGTCGGCGCGCCGTCCAGCCCCTGCCGGGAGGCGAACGCCGGGAACAGCACCCCGGGCTTCGGATTCACCACCTGCACCCGGTACTTGCCCCCGGACGGCTTGGCCGCCGCCGGGGCCAGGGTGACCGTCCCGTCGGCCGCCGTCACCCCCTCGATCGCCAGCCCGGCGTCATCCGTGAGCGTCACTTTCACGCCCGCGAGCCCTGGCTCCAGGGCCGGTGTCCACACTCCGCTGGTGTCCACCGCCCGGATCACCCGGACGGTCACCGTCCCGTCGCCGGGCTGTGGAAAGGCCGCCGGCGCCGTCACCAGCGCCGCAGCGGACAATCCCATCGTCAGCGCCGCGACCTGCGCGACGCACCTCGTTCGCTGCCTCGTTCTTCCCAATGTCCCGCTCTCATCATCGACGGGTTATCACACCCGGGCTGATCAGGAGTCATCAGCAGATCGGCAATCTTAGCTCTCCGCAAGGGAATTGACGAAACTTCATGTGCACGCGTGACAAGAGCGCCACACCCACTCCACCACCAGTTCGAATCCGGACCCGTTCGTCCGATACCGGCCGCCATGCTCGAAAACAGCACCTTCAGCCCGATTTCGTCCGAACAAGACGGTGGGGCGCGGGGACAGCCCAGGACGCAGGGACGGGGGTGCGGGAGCGGGCGGGGCGGGGCGAGGCGGGCCGGGGCGAGGCGGGCCGGGGCAGCGGCCGGAGCACGCCGGCGCGCGACCCTGTCAGACCGGGCGGGTAGCGTGGCAGACGTGCCCCAGGTGTCCCGAGTCCCCCTACCCGATCTCGTCCGACTGCGGCGGGCCCGCGACCGGATGGACCGCGACTACGCCCAGCCACTGGACGTGTCGGCGCTGGCGCACACCGCGCTGATGTCGCCGGGCCACTTCTCCCGCAGCTTCCGCGCCGCCTTCGGCGAGACCCCGTACGGCTACCTCATGACCCGCCGGATCGAGCGGGCCAAGGCGCTGCTGCGGCGCGGCGACCTGAGCGTGACGGAGGTCTGCATGGCGGTCGGCTGCACCTCGCTGGGCTCGTTCAGCTCGCGGTTCACCCAGCTGGTCGGCGAGACCCCCAGCGCGTACCGGGCCCGGGACCACGGCCACGCCGCCGCCCTCCCGGCCTGCGTCGCCAAGGTCCACACCCGGCCGGCCAGGACCGGGGAGGCGGGCGACCCCACTGGCCCGCAGCCCGGCTCCGACCGGGCTCGGCAGTAGCCCCGGACCCTAGGGCGAGTCAGACACGCCTCAGGGCGTGTCCTCCGGATCCGGCTCCGGGGGCAGGCCCACCTCCTCGCGGTCCTCCTCCGTGCGCTCGTCGAGCTCCTCCTCGTCGGGCCGCCGGGGCAGACCGCGCCCGTGCCCGGTGTCCGGGTCGCCTTCGACGTCCTTGTTGGACTTGTGGTGCGACATGGCGCCTCCTCGCCCCCGATTCCGCCGGTACCTTCCCACTCAAACGCGCGCCCCGGGCACCCGCAAGCCGGGGCCGCGATCACGGGGCGCCCCGCCCAGCGCCTCGGGGAACGCCGCCGACTCGAACTGAGCCCGCTGGTCGGCGTCCAGCCGCAGCACGTCCACGAGCAGCCGCACCGTCTCCCGTCGGGGCCGCAGCGCCCCGCCCCGCTCCAGATTGCGCACCGCGCGAACACTCAGCGTGGCGAGGTCGGCCAGTTGCTGCTGGGTCAGGCCCCGGTGCTTCCGGTGTCCGTGCAGCATGTCGCCAAATCGCATCTTTCCCGACCTTTCCCTGTCCGCGTCAGCCGGCTGCTCTAGCCTTCGTAACGCGACCGGAGAACCGTCGGGTTCAACGGCCGAGCGGTGTGAAGTCCGGCTTCGGCCACCGCCCTTGACTTCCTGTCACCATCGATCGTGGGAACCCGTCGGTCCGCCGCCTCACCCGCGTCCGGGCAGCCCCCGGCCGTCGCCCCCCGTCACGGCTCCGCCCGCTCCGGTGCGCGTTGCAGGCGGAACGCGTCCGCGAGGACCGCCTGGGCCAGCACCCGGGCCGGGCCGCGCGCCGTGGTGCGCCCCGTGGTGAGGGCGAACTCGGTGGTACCGAGGTTGGGCAGGCCCGGCTGGTCGGGCAGCACCCGCAGGCCCGACGGGATCAGGCTGCGGGCGTGCGGCACCACCCCGAGGCCGGCCAGCGCGGCGGCCCGGACCCCGGAGAGGCTGGTGCTGGTGCAGGCGATCCGCCAGGGCCGCCCGTCACGCTCGCAGACCTCCAGGGCGCGGACCCGGGTGAAGCTGGGCGGCGGGTAGACGATCAGCGGCAGCGGCTCGGCCGGGTCCGTCCGGAAGTCCTCCGCCGCGATCCACACCAGCTTGTCCTGCCAGACCAGTTGGCCCTGCGAGCCACCGCCGGGCGGGCGTTTGCCGAGCACCAGGTCGAGCCGTCCGTCGGCCAGTTGCTCGTAGAGCACGGCGCTGAGGCCGACGGTGAGTTCGAGGTCGACCTGGGGGTTGCTCCGCCGGAAGCTCCGCAGGATCTGCGGCAGCTCGGTGTGGACGAAGTCCTCCGAGGCGCCGAACCGCACCCGCCCGCGCACCTGCGTCTGCGCGAAGTAGCCGAGCGCCTGCTCGTGCGCCTCCAGGATCGTCCGGGCGAAGCCGAGCATGGCCTCGCCCTCGCTGGTGAGCTGCACCGAGTGGGTGTCGCGCAGGAAGAGCTGCCGGTCGGCGGCCGTCTCCAGCCGCCGTACGTGCTGGCTGACCGTCGACTGCCGCAGCCCCAGCCGCTGGGCGGCCCGGGTGAAGCCGCCGGTCTGGGCCACCGCGAGGAAGGACCTCAACTGCACCGGATCGAACACCTGGCCATTCTATCCGCTGATATCACAGATCATGATGACAGTGAGTGCCGCCAGCGGGATTCACAATCACCCCGGCGGACGGCAGGCTGAGGCCATCCCACCCGAACCGCCACCGCGGAGAACCATGCCTCGCCCGAACCGTCCGCTCCGCTCCCACCTGCCCCGGCGCTCCGCCCGCCTCCGGGTCGACCCGTTCATCGCCGCCCTGCTGGGCACCGTGGCAGTGGCCGCCCTGCTCCCCGCCCGCGGCGCCGCCGCACCGGCCTTCTCCGACGCCGCCACCGGCGCGGTCGCCGTCCTGTTCTTCCTCTACGGCGCCCGGCTCTCCGCCCGCGAGGCCTGGGAGGGGCTCAAGCAGTGGCGGCTGCACGGCACCGTGCTCGCGGTCACCTTCGGCCTCTTTCCCCTCCTCGGGGTGGCCGCCCACCTGCTGGTGCCGGCGGTGCTGTCGCCGCAGCTCTACCAGGGCCTGCTGTTCCTGACCCTGCTGCCCTCCACCGTGCAGTCCTCGATCGCCTTCACCTCCATCGCCCGCGGCAACACGGCCGCGGCCGTCTGCAGCGCGACCTTCTCCAGCCTCTTCGGCATCGTCCTGACCCCGCTGCTCGCCGCCGTGCTCCTGCACACCAAGGGCGGTGTCTCGCCGGGCACCGTGCTGGAGATCGCCGAGCAACTCCTCCTCCCCTTCGCCGCCGGCCAGGTGCTGCGCCGCTGGATCGCCGCCTGGATGGCCCGCCACCGCGCCGTCCTCGGCCTGGTCGACCGCGGCTCGATCCTGCTGGTCGTCTACAGCGCCTTCAGCGCCGCCGTGGTGGGCGGGGTGTGGGGCGCCCTCTCCCTGCCCCGGCTGGCGGCCCTGCTGGGGGCGGAGGCGGCGCTGCTGGCGCTGGTCCTGACCACGACGCTGCTGGTCGGCCGCCGGCTCGGGTTCGGCCGGGCCGACCTGATCGCGATCGTCTTCTGCGGCTCCAAGAAGAGCCTGGCCAGCGGCGTCCCGATGGCCACCGTCCTCTTCCCGGGCCCGGCGGCCGGGCTGATGGTGCTGCCACTGATGCTCTTCCACCAACTGCAACTGATGGTCTGCGCCGTCCTGGCCCGCCGCTGGGGCGCGCAGGCCGAGAGCGCCGGGGCCACGGCGCAGCCGGCGGCCGCACCGGCCCTCGACCACGCGGCCTGACGGGCTCCGCGCGCCCTCAGAGGCCGACGACGTCGACGGCCTGCGGGCCCTTGCGGCCCTGCTCGATCTGGAACTCGACCCGCTGCCCCTCCTCCAGGGTCCGGTACCCGAGCCCGACGATGGACGAGAAGTGGACGAAGAGGTCCGGACCGGGGACGTCCGGCACGATGAACCCGAACCCCTTCTCGGCGTTGAACCACTTCACCGTGCCGAAGTTGATCAAGGCGCGCCGGCCCTCCGCTGCCCGCCCGGCCACCGCCTGCCCGGTGTCCGCCCACGCCGGGGCGCCGACCGCCGCCAGGGCGCCGACGGCGACGACCGACGCGCACACCATGGCCGCCACGCGGCCGCGCACAAGGACGAGAGGGGACATCACAAGCCTCCTGGCGGGAGAAGGACCGGGCCGTTCAGCAGGGGCACGCGCGACTGATCGCGTACTCACGGTGTCCGCCGATACTCCGTCCCGCAAGCCCAGACGACCGACCGGGCGGTCTTCCGTCCCAGCCACCCACGGGCCCGCGAGGCCGGGCCCCGGTTCTGGACCATTCGAGGCCCATCGGCGGGGTTCCCGGGATGGCGACGGCCGGGATCCGTCGCGCCGTGCCACCGTCACCCTTCGACCTCGCCCTTCGACGCCCTTCGGCCCGCCTCGCCCCGCGTGCGGGCCGCACCCCTCCGGTCCGACGAAAGAAAGGGAACCCACGTGTCCGTACGCCGAAGCGTTGTGACCGTGTCCGCCGTCCTCGCCGCACTGTCCACCGGCGTGACCCCGGCCGCCGACGCCGCCCCGACGGCCGCCGCGGAAATCCTGAACTGCACCGTGAACGCCGCCGTCACCTTCAGCCCGCCACTCTCGGCCGACCCGCAGGCCACCACCATGGCGATCGGCGGGACGGCGAGCGGGTGCACGGGCTCACTGGACGGCCCGACGGCCGTGACGGGCGGCACCGTCACCGCGACGCTCAGGTTCGGCGCGATCAGCTGCAGCCCGGCGACGCCGCCGGCACTGGCACCGGGCTCCTCGGCGACCTTCACCTGGAACCTGCAGGACGGCACGCAGGCGAGCAGCACCGTCACCGACATCGCCATCGTCGAGGTCGACGGCTCCGGGAGCCTCACCGGCACCGTCACCGCCTCCTCCACCCGCCTGGCCGGGGAGAAGCTGTCCGCGCTCGTGGACGTCACCAGCGCCCAGCCGCTCGTGGACAACTGCGTCGACGTCCTACTCGGAACCGGCCGGCCCATCGCCGACTCGACCCTGACCGCCGACCTCTCCTTCAGCTGACACCAGACCGTCCCGATGCGCGCCGGGCCCACCCCGCAAGTGGCGGGCCCGGCGCGCATTGACGCAACCACGGTACGGCGGCATGGGGTGGATCGCGTCGCCGAGCAGCGTCACCCGGCGCACGCCCCGGGGGCACGAAGGTCCTTCGCGCTCCACGGGGTCGGTACGCGCACCAGTGAGCGTCGTTCACGCCGATGGCGGCGGCCACCGCCCGGGCAGGAGTTCCTCCGGGCGCGACCGATCGGCGCCCTCCCGTGAGCCGGTCGGCGCGAGCACGTCCCCACGTGCGGAGGAATCGTGACCAGGTGCTGCATCGTCCAACTGCCCTTCCCGTCCACCCGCGACCCCGATGACCGGCTGTCCGCCTACTACCAGGACTACGACCGCCGCTTCCGCGCCTTCCTCCCGGAGTACTTCATCCCGTCCGACGGGCTCTGGGAGATTCCGCTCTGGGTCGCGCACCTGACCGCCCTGCTGGACAGCACCGCGATCGACTCCTGCTTCGTCGACCTGTCCCGCACCCCTGCCGACAGCGAGGCCTGCGGCGCTCCGATCCTGGCGGCGACGGCACCCGGCGATCTCGTCCTGTTCTCGCCGCTGGCCCAGAACTTCCGGCTCGCCCTGGACCTCGCGGGCGAACTGGAACGCGCCGGGCGGCGCGTCGTCCTGGGCGGGAACATGGCCCCGCTGGCGCCCGAGGGCTCCGTGCACGCCGTGCACCGCGGGCAGCTCGACACCGGTTTCGCGGCCGTCCTGGTCGAGTTGGCCTCGGGGCGGGGCGGCCGTACGGAGAAGCGGGCCGCCCTCGGGCTGGTGGCCGAGCCCATCACCTGGGCACCGGACTACCGCCATCTGGACGGCTACAGCGGCAAGGTGCCGATGCTGCGGCTCAACGCCAGCCACGGCTGCCTGTACAAGTGCGCCTTCTGCGGGGACGCCTGGAGCAAGCAACTCACCCTGGTGGGGAGCAGCGCCCTCCGCGCCGAAGTGGACCAGCTCGCCGACCGCTTCCCGGACACCCGGCTCGTCTACGTCGGCGACAAGACCTTCGGGCAGTCCCGGGAGGCGGTCCGCAACCTACTGGAGGTGTTCCGCGACCGCCCCGGCTACAAGTTCATCGTGCAGACCCACGTCCTCCAGGTGAAGGAGTGGGTCATCGAGGCGATGCTCGAACTCGGCGTCGTGGCAGTCGAGCTGGGCTTCGAGTCGGCCGACTCCCAGATGCTCAAACGGCTCGGCAAGCTGTCCCGCGGACTCGACGACTACACCGAACGGATCCACGCGCTGAGCGACGCCGGCCTGAAGGTGGTCCTCAACATGATGGGCGGACTGGACGAGGAGACCGAGGAGTCCCACGCGCAGACCGTCCGGTGGCTGGAGGCGAACCGCCGGGCCCTGTGGCTCTTCAACCTCTACAACTTCGTCCCCTACCCGCTCACCCCCGACTTCCAGCGCCTGCGCGAGCGCATCTTCACCTGGGACTTCGCGCAGTGGCGGGAGGACGCCCCGGTGGTCTACCGGCCCAGCCACCTGACTCCGGAGCGCAGCTGGGAGCTCTTCCAGGAGAAGATCGCCGCCGCCCACCGCATCGTCCGCGCCCCCGTACCGGCCCACCCCAAGCACTCCACCAACTCCCCAAGGGAGACCGCATGAACCAGCCCCCCACCCAGCCCCCGTACCAGCTGCCCCACCAACCCCTCAGCCAACTCCCCTCCCAACTCCCCGACTTCGAGGCGCTCCACCGCAGCGTCAAACCCGAGGAGTTCGAGACCGACCCGCTGCCCGGGTGGGCCGGCCTCGCCACCCTGTTCGGTGCCCCCGCCGCGGACCGGGCGCAGGTCGACGTCGGGGAAGACGGCTGGGTGGCGGCCGGTGTCCCGTACGACGCGACCGCCAGCTCCCGCCCGGGCGCGGCCGAAGGGCCGCGCGCGATCCGGCAGGCGAGCCTGGTGTTCTCCAGCTACCTCACCAGCCTGGGCCAGTGGAAGATGCTGGACACCCGCAGCGGCCGGACGTTCCGCTACCGCGCCCCGCGCGTGGCCGACGCGGGGGACCTGCACATCTACCCGACCGACACCATCCGCACCTTCCAGGCGGTCGCCGCCGGGAGCCGGCGGCTGAGCGGATCGGCGCCGCGCCTGGTCTTCCTCAACGGGGACCACTCGACCACCTTCCCCACCTTCGCGGGCTTCCGCGCCGCCCGGGTGGACCGGGGCGCGCGGCGGGTGGGATTCATCAACATCGACCACCACTTCGACTTCGGGAACTGGAGCACCCTGCACGGGCCGCTCTACCACGGGTCGAACTCCCGCCGGATCAGCGAGCTCCCGGGGATGCACCCCGAGGACATCGCCTTCGTGGGCGTCGGCGACGTGACCAGGTACGACCAGTTCCGCGGCCTGCTCGACCGGGGCTTCCACGTGGTGCCCGGATCGCAGATCCTGCGCCAGGGCGCGGCCGCGGCCCTGCGCCCGCTCGTCGAGCAGCTCGGCGAGCGCTGCGACACCGTGTACGTGTCGCTCGACATCGACGTCCTCGACAGCGCCGTGGCGACCGGCACCGGCCACGTGACCATGGGCGGCATCGACACCGGACACCTCCTGGACGTCTACGAGGAGTTGCGCGCCCTGCCCGTGGAAGCCGTGGACATCGCGGAGGTGGCCCCCCGCTACGACCCCTCCGGCAGCACCGCGCAGCTCGCCGCCCGGCTGCTGTTCGAGTTCCTCTTCCGCAGCGAGAGCGCCGCACCCGACCTGGCCCCCTGGACCGACCCGCGCCAGGAGCCGTGATCCGTCCCGTCCCCTTTCAGGGCCTGGTCACGACATCGAGTAGCGCCCGGTGTCCACCCGCCGCCCCAACGCCAGGTACCCCGCCGCGGCCACCGTGCCGAGGACCGCGCAGCATCCCCAGAGGGCGCCCCGGCCGGCGTGGTCCAGCAGCAGCCCGCCGGCGACCGGCCCGAGGAAGGAGGCCGCCGACCAGGCCAGCGAGTTGACCCCCTGGTAGCGCCCGCGGGTGCTCGTCGCCGAGAGCTCGCTCACCAGGCTCATGCTCGTGGGTGCCTGAATCATCTCGCCGAGCGTCCAGACCCCCACGGTGGCGGCGTAGTAGAGGGCGGAGGAGCCCGCGAACGCGGTGAGGCCGAAGCCCGACCCGGTGAGCAGCGCGCTGACCAGCAGCAGCATCCCCCGGTGCTGGCCCTTCGTCAGGCGGGTCACCGGGATCTGCAACAGGACGATCAGCAGGCCGTTGATCCCGATCACCACTCCGTACTGCGTGCTGGTCAGCCCGGCCTTGCCCATGTCCACGGCGAGCGTCGTGTTGCCCTGCTGGAGCATCAGCCCGAAGGCGAAGGTCAGCCCGACCAGCGCCATGAAGCGCCGGTCCCGGAAGACCGTGCCCAGCCCGGCGCTCGGCCCACTCCCCGCTCCTTCCCCCACCCCTTCCCCCGGCCCTTCCCCCGGCCCGGCGGCGTCCCGCTGCGGCTCGACGGGCCGGGTCTCCGGGACCCTGGCGAAGACCACCACGGCGCAGAGCAGCGTGGACAGGGCGTCCACGAGGAACAGCACCCGGTAGTCGTGGGCGGCGACCAGCCCGGCCAGCGCGGCCGATACGCCGAACCCGATGTTGATCGCCCAGTAGTTCAGGGCGAAGGCACGAGCCCGGTCGGCGGCCGGCACCAGGTCCGCGATGATCGCGGACGTCGCCGGACGGGAGGCGTAACTGCTCAGACCGACCAGGAACGCCGTCGAGGCGATCGCCAACTGCCCGTCGGCGAAACCCAGGGCCGCCGTGGTGAGCGCGGTGAGCAGCTGGGCGGCCAGCAGGGTGGGCCGCCGGCCGATCCGGTCCGCCAGCACACCGCCGACCAGCGCGGCGATCGCCGAGCCGAGGCCGATGAGCGAGGCGACCACCCCCGCGTACGAGGCCGAATAGCCACGGTCCGCGGTGAGGTAGAGCGCCAGGAACGTGACCACACCGCCGAGCCGGTTGACCAGGGTCGCAGCCCAGAGCCACCAGAAGGCACCCGGGAGCCCGCCGAGCGACTCGGCGACCGAACGGTGGAACCGGACGATCGGACCGGCAGGGGCAGAAGCGGTCATGGGGCGGCTCCCGAGCGACGAACGCCCGTCAGACGGTGGCGACACCCGCCGGAACAACCACGCACCGAGACGGGGACCCAGGCGGCCAGGCCACCCGAACCGGCCCCATCCTGCCCTGCCCGAGCCACCCCCGCACGTCTCGGCGAGTCGCTCGATTCCCGCCCGCCCCCACCGACCCGAACGTCGCAGCGCCCCGCCCGCCCCGGGGACTACTCCGCGCCGGGCGCCGCGTGATGGATCTCGGTGATCCTCGCAGCCGCGTCGAACCCGAGGACCGGGTCGGGGCGGTCGGAGAGCAGGCTCTCGTACAGCGGCCGGTAATGGGCCACCTTCCGGGCCGTCCGACCGTCCGTCCCGAAGGCGGCGAGCAGGTCGCCGTCCCGGGCTGCGAAGCCGGTCATGGAGGTGTGGTCGATCCACACCTCCACACCCGCCCGGCCGAGGACCAGGCTGCTCTCCTTGCTGCTGGAGCCCGTGAGCCAGCTGCTGCGCAGACGTGCGGTGCCCGACTCGCCCCGGGACCGGTACTCGGCGGTGCACCACGCGCTGGCGCCGCCGTCCAGCTGCCGGGCGGAGGTGAGCGCCGTGAGGTCGACCAGGCGGGTGAGCATGCTGAGCTGGTTCACCCCGGAGTCCATCCAGCTGGAGCCGTAGGACTCATAGGCACCGGCGCCCTTGAGGACGTAGGGGTCGTAGAACGCGGAGGTGACGGCCGTGACGGGCCCCCACTCGGGGTGCTCGGCGAGCAGTTCCGCCGCCCAGCCGACCTCCGGCGAGAAGGCGAAGTGGTGCGCGGTGAACAACCGGCCCCGCACGTCGACCGCTTCGTCCAGCGCGCGAAGCCGCCCGAGCGAGGCGAGGTCGTGGACGAGGGGCTTCTCGACCAGCACCTTGGCCGTGGAGAGCCGGAGAGCCTGGGCCGCCAGCTCCGCGTGCGTGTGCGTGGGAGTGGCGAGCACGAGCAGATCGGGTCGGTGCTCCGCGAGCGCGTCGTCCAGGCCGGCGTAGTGACGCGGGGTGGTTCCACGGAACGAGGGCGGTTCCGGCCGGTTCGGATCGACCGTGAACTCGACCAGCACATCGTCCCGTTCGGCCAGGACCGCGAGATGGGTCTGCGCGATGGTGCCGACGCCGACAAGGCCGACGCTTACGAGGTCAGTCATCAGACTCTGCTTTCTCCGGACGACTCGGCCCAGGTGCGGGGGCCGGGGAGCGTCATCGACGTGTCACCACCGCTGCCCAGCGGCCCAACGACGCGACGGGGCCGTCCACCCAGCCGACGGCGGGCAGGTGCTCCGCGGCGGCGAGGGAGCCGTCGATCCAGGAGGTCGCGATGGGAACCCAGTAGGTGTTGCCGCCGGACGTACGGGTGCGCGCATCGAGCTCGGATCGCGTGCGACGAGCACCCTCGTGGTCACCGGCGAGCACGCCGAGGAGGATATCGGCCACGTCCGCCAGGTTGTGGCCGCCCCGGTAGGCGATCCCGTCCGCAAGGTGCCGGGTGTCTCCCACTGCGGACCGGGCAGCGCCGACGTCGCCGGCCATGGCGTGGGCCACCGCCTCGGCGGACCGGAGCTTGACCAGTTCGACGGGGTTGGGCACCAGGTCGAGCAGTTCCCGGGCCCGGCCCGCCGCGTCGGCGACGGCTGCCGTGTCCCCGGACCAGCAGGCGGTCTGCGCCAGGTTGGCGAGTGCCTTCGCCTCTGCGGCGGCCAGTCCCTCGCGCCTCGCCAGGTCGATCGCCTCGTGGTAGACGGAAGTCGCTTCCTCGAAGCGGGCGTTGACCCGCCAGATGTGCCCGGTCAGCCGGAGCCGTTCGCCTTCGTCCTCCGGGCCACGGACCGGCTGTTCGTGCAGGGAGGCGAGAGCGGCAGCGAACCGCCCGTTGAGGTAGTCGAAGTCGCTGAGCCAGTAGCGGGCGGCCACGTCGAACTCGCCCCCCACCAAGCCCCGGTAGATCTCCGCGGCCTGCGTGTAGTCGCCGTGGTTGCGCAGGGCGTGGGCGAGGTGGATGCGGACCAGCTGTGCCGTCCGGCCACCGTGCCGCACGCCTCCGGCCGCGCCGCCGAGCACCTCGATCGCCTCCTCGACGCGGCCGGTCCGGCGGAGCTGGACTCCTCGGATGGCGGCCCGGACCGCCCGGTACTCGGGGAGGCCCACCGGGCCGCCGCTAAGACCGGCGCCGAGCTCCGACCACTGGCCGGCCTCGACGAGTCGCTGGGTGGCCAGCGTCATCCAGTCGTCGAAGACACCGTGCTCGGCAGAGAGTTTGAGCCCGGTTTCGAGGGCTTGCGCCGTCGCCACCCGCCCGCCGGAGGGGCCCAGGCGTTCGCCCAGCCAGCTCAGCAGCCGGGCGGCGACCTCACTGCGGTCACGATCCGACCAGCCGTCCGGAAGTGTCCGGTCCGCCTCGCCGATGGCCTGCCGCAACGCCACGTGCAACGCGTACGGGAACGCATAGGCGTCGTCGTGTGTCAGGAACGGTCGGCGAAGGAACCGTGCCACGCTCCCGTCGGAGACTCCGGGTTGACCGGCGCGCAGCAGCTCTGCGCCCACCCGGTCGGTGAGCGCCGCTGTTCGGACCAGGTCGCGTTCCTCCCGGGGGAGGTCCCTGATCGACCGGGTCGCGACGGCTGTGAACGAGCCGCCGAAGTCCGCCACGGAGGGTTGCCCGCCGCGTGCCAGCAGGGCGGCGCAGTGCGAGACCGACAGGTCCAGGTACAAGGGCAGCCCTTGGCCGCCGGAGATGACGCGTTCCCGGATCTCCGCCGACATCGCGGGCTCACCGCCCCGGACGAGGGCCTCACGGAGATAGCTGTCCGCGTCGGAGTCCGACAGGTACCCCACGAGGTGCTGCCGTGGTTCGGCCGTGTCGTTGCTGAAGTGCAGCTGGGGCCAGCACTCCGGGCCGGTGAAATCCAGCTCGCCGCCCGCGCCCGAGTCGGCCCAGTCGATCCGGTTCCGGCCGGTGATGACGAACAGCACATTCGGCATCAGATAGGCGCAGCGCTGGACGAACCGTTCCACCGCGCGATCGGCCTGGCCGTTGACCACCTCGAAGGTGTCGAGGAAGACGCACACCCGGGGCCGCCGGCCCGCCCGACCGCCCCGGGGTTGCCGTTCCAAGTCCCAGGCCAGCAGGTACGGGAAGTACGAGAGCGTCTCGTAGTCGGCGTCCGCCTCGACCAGTTCGGCGAACAGGTCGCAGTCGGCCAGCAATCGGCCCTCCCGCACCCGGTCCCGGACGGCGCGGTACGTGACGAGCGCGGCCCGGTGGGCCAGTCCGGTCAGACCTCCCAGACCACCCGGGTCGACCTGCTTCACGGCCTCCACAATCTGGTCGCCCAGCGCGATACTCCGCGAGGCGCGCCGCAGCGCCGGCGAGGCGTCCAGGAACTCCTGCAAGGCCTCGCCGGGGTGGGCGCGAGCCCAGTAGGAGGCCAGTGCCAGGTCGAAGGCCGGCCAACGGCTCCCCAACTGCCCCAGGGCGGCCCTCAGACGCAGCAACAGGCTCTCGATGTCGCCGGCGCCCTCCTCCGAGAGATCGATCCGCACGGTCACCACGTCGTCGCGCTCCTTCTCCCGCGCTTCGGCGAGGAGGCGGCGCTCCAACTCGTGGGAGAGCGTCGTCTTGCCTATGCCACCCACGCCGTAGAAGGTCAGCACATTGCGGCGGCCCTGCCCGCGGTCCACGACCGGCGAGACCTCGGCCTCGTCCAGCATCCGGTGGAGCTCGTCGACCGACCGGGCGAACGCGGCCACTTCGTCGACCCGGTTGGTGAAGACCTGCTGAGCCGTGACGGTCGACGAAAGGCCGCTCATGAATGCAGCCCTCAGGTTCACCCGTGCCATGCGGCCTCCTGGCGTGCGTCGAGCCCGGTCGGTTCGGCGGCATCTCCCGTAGCAGGATGCCGTGCTGAAATCTTGTCAGTGATTGATGCGGCGCCACAATCTCGCCCATGGGGTTTTCAGGCGGCCGACCCCGTGCGCTCCTCGGCCACGACGATGGGGCGCGGCGGGGCCTCGGGTAGGCTCCCCGAGCATGTCTCAACCTGCGTGGCGTGCCGCATCCGCCGACTGGTCGATCCGCCGGGGTACGGCGTCGAAGGGTTACGGCACGTCAAGGAGCCTGATACCGGCGCCGGATGCCGTACGCATCGGACTGCATCGTGGCGCCCGCACCCTCGGAATGGGACCGTCCGATTCTGGCAGGAGTGCCTTCCCCGAGTGTGCAGCCCGATGACCACGCTGACCACGCTGACCGTGGAGGAGACCGTCACGCCGCCGCTGCGGCTCGCGGGCGGGCTGCGCCGGCGAGCCTCGGGGCAGGGCGCGGCGCGCATGACGCACCTGGGCGCGTGGTGATCCGCCGCATCCGGAGGCTGGTCCGCCTCGTGGTGCCGGAGCGCAGGGACCTGTCGCTGGCGTGGAGCACGATCAAGGGGCGCAGGGGCGGCTTCGTCGGCTCCTTCGTCGCGATCGCCGCGGGCTCGGCGGTGATCACCGCCTGCGGGATCCTGCTGATGTCGGGGCTCAGCACCGGGGTGGCCCCCGAGCGCTACTCGGGCGCGGCGGTGGTCCTCGGCGCGGAGCAGTCGTACTGGCTGGACGAGAGCTCCGAGGTCCGCTACAGCGAGCGCGTCACGCTGCCCGCCGACAAGGTCGCCGCCGTCGCCGCCGTGCCCGGTGTCCGGTCCGCCGTCGGCGATGTCGGCGTCGAGGTCGGCATGCTGGCCCCGGACGGCCGCGCGGTGGGCGGCCCGGACGGCTTCCCCGTGGTCGGGCACGGCTGGTCCGCCGCGGTGCTCGGGCCGTTCGCGGTGCGTGCGGGCAGCGCGCCCGCCGGGCCCGACGAGGTCGTACTCGACGCCGGCCTCGCCGCGCGCGCCCACGTGTCGCCCGGCGCGACGGTGCGGCTCGTGGTCGGCTCGGTCGCGTCGTCGTACCGCGTGGTGGGCGTAGCCGCGCCGGAGGGGGGCGGGTTGGGCCGCCAGTCCGCGGTGTTCTTCACCGACGGCCGGGCGGCCGAGCTGTCCGGCCGCCCGGACCGGGTGGACGCGATCGGTGTGCGGGCCGGGCCCGACGTCACCCCGGAGCAACTGGCCGGCAGGATCACGGCCGCCGTGCCGGGCGTGGTGGCGCACACCGGCGCGGAGCGCGGCGATGTGGAGTTCTTGGACGTGGGCGACGCCCGCAGCCTGGTGGTCGAGACGTCGGCGTCGTTCGGCGGCACCATGGTGCTGATCGTGGTGTTCGTGGTGGCGAGCACCCTCGCGCTGTCGGTGCAGCAGCGCAGGCGCGAACTGGCCCTGCTGCGCGCCGTCGGCGCGACGCCCCGGCAGATCCACCGGATGATCGGCGCCGAGATGACCCTGGTGTCGTTGGCGGGCGCCCTGGTCGGCGCGGTCCCCGGCGTCGTCATCGCGTTCGTGATGCGCGGCGCGTTCGTCCTCGCGGGCGCGATGCCCGCGGACTTCCGGATGGACGTGGGGTGGCTGCCCTTCCTCGCCTCGCTGGCGCTGTGCATGACCAGCGCCCGGCTCGGCGGCTGGCTGGTCGCGCGCCGGGTGTCCGGGACCAGCCCGGTCGAGGCGCTCGGGGACGCCGCCGTCGAGCCCGGGAGGATCGGCCGGGTCCGGCTGGCCATCGGTTTCCTGCTGATCCCGCTCGGGCTGTTGCTGGCCTCGGGCCGGGTGGCGGTGTCGGGCGACTCTGCCGCCGACACCGCGGCGAGCGCGGTCCTGTTGTTCGTCGTGGCGCTGGGCTGTGTCGGCCCGCTGCTGGTCAGAGGCGCCGTCGTGCTGTTCGGCTCGCGACTGAACCGGCAGTCCACGGCCCCCGGCTTCCTCGCCCAGGCCAACGCGCGGGCCCATGCGCGGCGGCTCGGTTCGGCCGTCACCCCGCTGGCCATGGGCGTGACCTTGGCCGCCGTGCAGGTGTTCGGCGCCTCCACGACGATCGCGGCGTCGCGGGACCAACTCGACGCCGGCCTGCGGGCCGACCACGTGCTGACCTCGTCGTCCGGCGCCGGGGTGTCCCCGGAGGTCGTGGACGCCGTGCGCGGCGTGCCCGGCGCCGCCGTGGCGACGCCGGTGGCC
Source organism: Kitasatospora sp. NPDC059812 (assembly GCF_042732075.1). NCBI lineage: Bacteria > Bacillati > Actinomycetota > Actinomycetes > Kitasatosporales > Streptomycetaceae > Kitasatospora > Kitasatospora sp. NPDC059812. The sequence goes on along the minus strand of NZ_JBHWIO010000020.1, from coordinate 77,555 downwards.
CGGATGCGGGTGCTGCTGACGTTCCCGTCCGAGGACAGCACCGCGACCAAGGTCTTCGCCGCCCAGGGCGTCGCGCCCGAACGGCTCTCCGAGACCATGGACCTCCAGGTGGTCGACGGCGACACCGCGGAACTGCGCGGCGAGACGGTGGCGTTGAGCCGGGCCGTCGCGGACACCGTCCATGCGCGGCGCGGTGGGACGATCGACCTGCGGCTCGGTGACGGCACGGCGATCAGGCCGCGGGTGGTGGCGGTCTACGAGCGGGGCCTGGGCTTCGGGGACGTCACCCTGCCCAACGACCTCGTCGTCGCGCACACCACCGCGCGGGTCGACACCGCCGTGCTGGTCAGGTCCGCGGACGGGACCGACCCGAAGGCGCTCGCCGACGCGCTGCGCGGCGCCGTCGGACGCTACCCGACGGTCCAGGTGGGCGGCCAGGAGGCGTTCAAGGCCGCGCCCGGGGGCGGCGGTTCGGGTGACTGGGCGCTCAACCTCCTGTTCCAGACCGTGCTGTTGGGCTACATCGCCATCGCCGTGGTGAACACCCTGGTGATGGCGACGGCGGCGCGGGTGCGCGAGTTCGCGATGCTGCGCCTCATCGGCGCCGAGCGGTCCCAGGTCCGCGCGATGATGAACGGCGAGGCCAGGATCGTGGTCTTCTCGGCGCTGCTGTTCGGCCTGCTGGCGACGATCCCGCCCCTGGTCGGCATCAGCCTCGGGCTGACGGGGTCACCCGTTCCGTCCGTCTCCCCCGTCGGCCTCGTCGCGATCGTGGCGGTCACCGTCGCGCTCTCCTGGGGTTCGATCGCGGTGGCGACCCGGTCCGCCCTGCGGCCGGCGCCGGTCGACGCGATCGGCGGGCGCGAGTGAGCCGCCCGGGCCCCGGAATGCCGATGTACGGGCTTGAACATCCGGGCTTCGAAGCTGCCGGACTGGGAGCTGCCAGACTGGGAGCACGGCTCAGGGGCGGATGGCGACGGCCCCGTAGCAGGAGGCCGCCGCGTCGGTGATGTGCTCGGTGTCGTCCGCAGGCGCCGGGTGCCAGCGCGGAGTGGCGGCGACGCCCGGCTCCATGAGGTTCCACCCGGTGAAGAACTGCGCGAACTCGTCGCGGGTGCAGGCGGCGACGGGGGTTCCTGCGGCGGTGTAGACCTGGATGAGCCGAGCGGTCTCCTCGGCGGCGAAGTCCTGCGTGAAGTGGCTGATCACCAGCGCGGAACCGTTGGGCAGTTGTGCCTTGAGGCCTTCGGTGATCCGCTGGGCCTCGAACGGCACGAAGTGCAGCAGGGCGTTCATGCTGAGCGCTATCGGCTGGGTGAAGTCCAGGATCGCCCGGGCCGAGTCCAACAGGTCTGCGGGCTCACGCACATCGGCCTGCACGTAGGCGGTGACGCCCTGTTCGGTGCCGTGCAGAAGCGCCTTGGCGTGGAGGAGCACGATCGGGTCGTTGTCGGCGTAGACGACCTTGGCGTCCGGTGCGACCGACTGCGCGACCTCGTGCAGGTTCGGCGAGGTGGGGATCCCGGTGCCGATGTCGAGGAACTGCCGGATGCCGGCCTCGGCGAGCAGGTGCGTCGACCGGCGCATGAAGGCGCGGTTGGCGCGCGCGGCGGAGCGGGCGTAGGGGAAGACCGCCAGGGCCCGGCCGGCGGCCTCACGGTCGGCGGGGAAGTTCGTCGTGCCGCCGAGGTAGTAGTCGTACATCCGCGCGGAGTGCGCCAGGTGTATGTCGAGGTTGACCTCTACGTCGTCGGTCCCGGCGGTGCCGTCCGTCATGCGTTCCCCCTGAGTCATGCGTTCCCCCTGATGCATCATCGACTCGCCCTGTGCAGGACAGGACCGATCCGCGCCCGCGCCACCGTGGCGAGCGGTGGCGAACCCTGGCGCGGCCCCTTCCACTATGCCCACACGCCCGAACGGCCAATCAAGGGCCGTTGCCGGTGACGACGCGACCGTGCAGCAGGACGACCGAATCAGAGCATGTAGTGACCCACTCTGACCATGTTCGAGCACGGTATCTCCATCATCCGCCGCGCCTTGTGTCTGATCTCGAAACACCTTGCTGCGGCTTAACATCTCGGCATCCAATCCGCCTTAATGTTCCTACCAGGGAAGCGAGTTCCCGCTGTGACCGCCGTACGGCCATGGGGTTCCACCACGGTCGGCGGCCCGCACCGGACGGCAGCCGACAGGCGTGCCGCAGGGGAGGAATGGGACGTGACCGAGAGCGACTGGGTGGTCGGAGGCCGGGACCGCCTGACGTTCGACGCGTTCTGCGACACGCACGAGGGGGCGTGGAGCGGGTTCGCCCGCGCGCGCCTTCGCGACGACGACGCCGCACACAGAGCGGTGGAGATCGCGAAGGTCCGCGTGTGGAAGGAGTGGCCGCGCATCCTGCGCGAGCAGATCCCGCCGTTCCACGCCTGGACGATCCTCAAGGAGGAGATCGGCGCCGCCTTGGCGGAACTGATGATGAACGGCGAGCCGCTGCCCACCCAGGCGAGCGTCCCCGGGTGGGTCTACGCGGTGCGGATCGCCGCCGAGCGGGCGCAGCACCTGATGGAGACCGAGGGCAGCCACGAGCAACTGTACGTCGCGATCCGGAGGTTGTCCGAACGGCGGCACGACGTGATCGTGCTGCGGTACCTGCTCGACCTGCCGGACGAGCAGATCGCCGACTGCCTGGGGACGACCGAGGCCAACGTCCGTTCGACCGCGAGCCAGGCCCTCGACCGCCTGGCCGCGGCGCTCGGCGGCCGCCGCGGGGAGAGCCGGTGAGCACCGAACACGACCGGGCCCTGCACCCGAACATGGCCGGCATCCACGTGCCCACCCGGGCCCCGCGGCCGCAGCCGGGGGGTACGGGCGTCTCCTGGGAGCGGCTGCTGACCGCCCCGAGTCCGCTGTCCTCCGAGCACAGGCAGGCGGCCCACGAACTCGACCTCGCCGCGTCCCTGGTCCTCTCGATGCCGTCCGCCGCGGCCTCCCTGGGCCTCCTCGTCAACGGCGCGCAGATCCACCCCGAGGGCGCCCTCGTCCTCGGCGCGCTGCTGTACGTCGCGGGCCATCGCGACGGCGCCCAGTTCTGGTGGCAGTTCGCGGCCGGCGGCGGTTCCTACACCTCCGCATCGTTCCTGAGCCTGCTGCACCGCAGCCTCGGGGAGTTCCTGGACGCGGAAGTCTGGCGCCAACAGGCCGAAGCGCTGGCCACCAAACCCCGCCCGCCACAGCGTGTCCTGAGCACTCCTCACGCCCTGCTGCCGACCCAGGTGCTCACCGACATCCTCGCCCGGTGCCACTACGGCCTCGACGTGAAGCTGCCCCCCCGCCTCGCGGCCGTCATCCACCAACTCCCCGTCGCCGGCGACGACCCCGAGTACGGCGAACTCCCCCAGGTGAGCAGCACCCTCGTCCGCGACCTCACCGACGAACGCTAACGACCGCACGAACCCCCGCCTCCCCCAGGGGCGGACGAGAAAAGGCCCCCGGTCAGCACGGCACGAGCAGTGCCGGCCACGGCGCCCAGACCGGATCCGGCGGCCGTTGAACCGGATCGACGCAGGACGCCGACGGGGTGCTCGACGAGGCACCCGGGCACCTCGTCGAGCAACCTGGCCGATCCGGTCGAGGTGCCGATCGCGGACGACATCACCAGGCCTCGGTACCGGTCTTGATGCAGCCCTCCTCAAGGGCCTCCGCCACTGGTTCTCGCACAGGGTTCACCCGGCCCACTGCCTCCTGAGTCGAAGATGTTCGGCTACCTCTGCGACCTCCGCAGCATGACGGCGGGGCGCTGTGGGTGCGGGGGCTGCCGGGGAAGGGGATCCTGGTCCAGTGTTCGGCCGTCGTGCCGGTGGAGGTGGCGTCCGGCATGGCCCGTAATGCGTCGGCAGCCCCTTCGGCGGGTGGCGAGTGGGCCGGGGTGAGGACGAGCAGGAGGGCATCGGGGGCTTCGACGAGGCTGAGCCATCCCTCTTCGCGCTCGAAGCCGTGCAGGTCGAAGCCGTGCAGCAGGTCCTCGACGGCTTCGTCGAGCGCCTGCGCGGTGACGGGCGTGCGCCAGTGGGCGACGGTCGCCCGGGCGAAGTCGCGGGCCGCCGTGGCGGCGTCCGGGGTGCCGGGCAGGCGTCGGGCCGCCGCCCTGGGCACCCCCAGTCCCAGGGCCAGGTCGCGGTCGAAGCGCGGGTGGGCGTGGTCCTGGGGCCCGATCACGGGTGTCCTCCGGTGCTGGGGTGCGGCGGGTGTCTGCGCAACGTTTCCCGCCCGTCACGGGCCGCAACCGCCCCGGGGGTGGTACGGCGAGGCCCGAAAAATGACACCCGTTTGGAGGACACCGCGTTCGAATCGGCTGCCGCTAGCATTCCCGGGCCGGGCATTTGCAATTGCAAATGGGATTGCAAACGGCCTCGGCCGTCCGCATGTCCGTGCGATGGGAAGGGGAAGAATCGAATGACTGTCGAAATGCCGGAGAACGGGGTCCGCGCCGATTCGCTGGACGTGGAATGGGTGAAGAGCCCGAGCAGTCGCGAGGTGGGGAACTGCGTCGAAGTCGGACCGCTGCCGGACGGCGCCGTCGCCTTCCGCAACTCCCGCGACAAGGAAGGGCCCGCCCTGGTCTTCAACCGCGGCGAGGCCGAGGCCTTCGCCTGGGCCATGGAGAACAGGGCTTTCGATCACGTGTTCCACCGCTGATCGGCCCGATTCCGTGGGATCTATAGAACGGCGGGTATGCGGGATGGGCGCCGTGGGATAGTGCTTTCCCGAAACCGCGCCCTCAGGAGTCCCGCATGCCCGCCCTCCCGGACCGTCCCACGCCGAGCGACCCGGACGGCGACGAGGTACGCAAGCTCCACTGGAGCGGACCGGTGGGCGCGGCGAAGGTCCTGGGCACGGTGCTGCGGTCGCTGCGGGAGGAGCGGCGGCTGCGTCTGTCGGACGTCGCTCCCCGGATCCGGGCGTCGGCGTCGAAGCTGAGCCGGATGGAGCGCGGGGAGAGCACCCCCTCCAAGAGGGACGTCAACGACCTGATCACGATCTACGGCGTCGGCCCCGAGGTCCGCGCGCACGTCGACGTGCTTCTGGAGCGGGTCGTGGCGGGACCGTTCGCGGCCGAGTACGCCGACATCACACCCGGCTGGTTCAGGCGCATGATCGGGCTGGAGGTCGAGTCCGCCCGCATCCAGTACTGGGAGGGCGGAGTGGTGCCCGGGCCGCTGCAGACGTGCGCCTACGCGCGGCGGATGATCAAGGCCGGCCTGCCCCGGGCCCCCGCCGAGGAGATCGAGCGCCGGGTGAGCCAGCGCATGGACCGCACCCGGCTGCTGGACGACGCCGACCGCACGGTCGTGGCCCTGCTGGACGAGAGCGTGCTGTACCGCAACACCGGAGGCCCCGAGGTCATGATCGGGCAGCTGGAGCACCTCAAGGAGCTCAGCCGGCGGCCGAACGTGCATGTGGCGATCCTGCCGTTCACCGCGGACCTGACCCCGCCGTCGGGGGCCTTCACCCACCTCGCCTTCGAGTACGGCGGCCCGAGCGACGTCGTCTACGTCGAGGGCCCCGGCATCGGGGCGATCTATCTGAGCAAGGACCCGGACGTCGAGCGTTACGCGGACCTGCTGAACACCCTTTTGTTCCACGTCGCCGACTACGAGGTCGGCCTGGCGCTCATCGACGAGGCGATCGGGATCCACCGGGGCAGGATGCGCCGCCCCGGTCAGTGAGCCCTGGCGACGCCGCCGAACTCCGTCCACTCGTCGCTCGTCTGCGCCGTCCGGGCAGCGGTCGGGGCGGGACGCCACTGCGACACCTCCACCACACCGGGGTCGAGGATCTCCATGCCTTCGAAGTAGCCGACCACGTCCTCTTCCGTACGGACCTCCCCCCAATGGTGCTGGGTGAGGTCGGCCATCAGGTCCGTGATCCGCCGGCGGACGTCGAGACGGGGGCTGACGAGCTGGGAGATGGCCATGTAGGCGGGGGCGTCGGCGGGCAGCCGCTCACGGACCTGGCGCACGAGCCGCGCGGGCGGGACGGATCCCTTCTCCGGGATGCAGTGCAGGACGGAGACGAACAGCGCCGCCGTCGGCACCCGGGGCAGGATCAGGTCCTGCACGGCCTTGCTGGAGAAGATCTCGTCGGTGTCGCGCATGTCGGCGTGGACGACGGCCGTGTTCGGGTTCCCGGCCAACAGGGTTCGGCCGGTGTGCATCACCATCGGGTCGTTGTCGATGTACACGACCCGGCAGCTGTCGTCGATCTCCTGAGCTATCTGGTGCACGTTGCGCTGGGTCGGCAGGCCCGAGCCGTGGTCGATGAACTGCCGCACCCCGTAGTCACGCACCAGCGTCTGCACCGTGCGCACCAGGAACGCCCGGTTGATCGCCGCGACCTCGACGCTGCTCGGTGCGACCTTCAGCAGATCGCGCACCCCGTCACGGTCGGACTGGAAGTGCGCGTGCCCGCCCAGCAGGAGGTCGTACATGCGGGCCACGCTCGGAACGGCCGGATCGTAGGTGACGGGAGAAACGATTTCCGCATCCGGTTCCAACGCGACCACCCCTGGCTCGGCCCCTTGATCGAAGTGCCCATGCTAGAGCGCTACATGACACTGCGCCAGGTTGTTAAAGGGTCTCGGAACCCGTAAGGCTGAACTCCGGGCGGATGTTATGGCGCACCTGAGCGAAGGGGTGGCGCAGGTACGAAATCCCGCGCCACCCCTTTCACTCCACGCCCGCCGGAGCCGCCCCCTTCGGTCACGCCCTTCCGGGGCCGAAGGCGAGTTCGCCGACCAGGGCGCGCGGCAGCCCCCGCTCGGCGGCGAGCACCAGCCCGGCCGCAGCCGCCGGTTCGACGCCCATCAGGTCCGCGGCCTCGGTCAGCCGCATCCCCAGCCGGTAGTGCAGGACGGCGGCGTCGGCCGCCGCGACGGGCAGCAGGCGGTGCAGCACGTCCTCGCCGTCCTGGCCGTACGGCATCCGGCAGTGCAGGGACACCGCCTCGCGCACCAACACCCACGCTCCGGCCGCAGGGCTGCGCTCGCACACCAGCCGAGGCCAGCACGCCACCAGTGCCTCCACGACATGGTCGACGACCTCGCCGGCCGCGGGCGTACGGCCCAGCCGGGCCACCGCGTACCCCCGGTACAGGCCGCGGCGGCGTTGGACGAACGCGTCCAGGCCCACCGCCTCAGCCCCCGTCACGGTCCTCGCCCCCTTCCGGCGCCGCCGAGCGCGCGAAGCACCCGGACGGTCCGAACTCGTCGGAGTAGACGGCCGCGAGCGCCGCGTAGTGCATGCGTTCCCAGTACGGGCGCAGGTCGCCCGGGTGCCCGCCCAGCGCCGCGGCCAGCTGGCTGACCACCGGCCAGTCCGGCACGGTCTCGCCCGCCAGCACCGATCGCACCAGCTCCGCCGACACCCCCCGGGCGAGGGCGCACACGGCTTCGGCGTCGGGCTGCCCGGCCGCCAGGTGCAGGCCCCGGATCGCCCGCAGCATCTGGTCGGCGGCACCCGCCACCGACACCCGCCCAGGGCGCTCGGCGCCCTGGGCCACCTCCCACAGCAGCCGCAGCTCCTCCGGCACCCCGCCGAAGGCCCGCGCCAGCGTCTGCAGGACCGGCCACGTCGGCACCCGGTCCCCGGCGAGGATGCGCGAGACGTACGACGGCGAGCACCCGGCCAGCTCCGCGGCGGCCTGCGGGCTCACCCTGCTGCGCTCCTGCAGCGCCGTCAGCGCCGCGGCGAGCAGCCCCGCACGGGGTCCCGAATCCGGCTCCGGCTCCCCCGCCGAGGCCGGTGCCGGCGCGGCCGGTGCCGCGCCCGAAGCGGTCCCCGGCGCGGGCGGGGCCTGCCGGTTCGAACGCCGGCTCAGCTGCTGTTCCACCCGCCGCAGGGTCCACCGGCGCCGGGCCGAGTCCGGCTGGACGCCCAGCGCCGACCCGATCTCCCCCCACTCCATCCCGTCGGCCCGTGCATCGCGGACGACGGCCGCCACATAGTGGTCGGCGTCACCCCGCAGCGCCCGCGCGCACGCCAGCCTCACCGTCAACGGCGCCCGGCGCGCCTGCGCCTCCAGCAGCCGGCCGGCACCCGCGTGCACGTCCTCCGCCACCAGTTGCCCCCAGCCCCCGGCCGCCCGGGCGGGGCGGCGCGCCGCCCCCTTGGCCGCGTCCCGCAGCCTCTGCGCCTGTTTCTGGCACGCCACCCGGTGGTACAGCCGGGGTCGCCCGGCCCTGACCGGCCGCCTGAACACCTCTCCGCACGACGGCAGCGCACACACCACCGTCACCCATCCCGCCATCCTCACCCGCTCTTTTCTCTCTCCCTCGGCGGTATTTCCACCCCCGGGGGCGGGCCGCGGCGCGCGGCGCCCCCGGGGCCGACGGACCGGGGGGCATCCGCCGCGGCGGACGCCCCCCGACCGCCCTGCTACGGGTGCAGCCGCAGCCGCCGGAACCGGCATCGCGCCTGACCGGCGGCGGTGACCAGAGCGCCGATTCCGGCGAACCGCCACCCCGCCCGTCTGTCGGCACATGCCAGTGGCACAGTCGCGGCCGGGGCGACCGAGCCGAGGGAGACCGAAACTCGCCAGTAATCAAAGCCGGACGGCCTTCGGGCCGGCAGCGGGACACTGGTACGTTCGGTGGTGATCACGGGACGCATCAACCGCCCCGTGAGGGCGTAGCAGTGCATGACACTCCTCCGCTCCGGGCCCCGGCCGACGGTGGACAGACCATGGCCGGGGCTGCGCTTTCTTGACGCTGAAAAAGGTACTCCTCCGTGAAAGCGGTTTGCACCGCAGATGTCTCAACCCGGTACTGCACGTGCCGATGGGAATGGCATTGCCGGTGAGTTCCAGCAGTGCCCGCGGACCTCGCAGCGACACCGGTTCCGCTCTCACCATGGCGTGACGATCGGACAGAATCGGGCATGTGTTGACGCTATCCGGGCTCTACCGATCGGTAATAGCCGATTTCCGGGCCGGTGCACCGCGTGGCGACTACAGGGCCGTAGATGGACGGGCCGGTTTTCGGTATTCATCGAATTGCAGATGCAAGCAATCGGATGATGAGATTCCACAAAAGCCGTGATGCAAGTCACATGATGTGGCGGTCGCGGGCGTCGATCATCGCGCGAGCGCGCGGCACGGACAGATCGCCCGGCCCCATGCGCCGTGGCCTCAGGAGGACCCGACGGGTCCGCTGACAGCTCGTCAGCAAAGGCGGCAAGAGGTCGGCAAAAGGTCAGCACCGGTCCGATTGAAGGCTGCCGCGCCGCCCCGAACGCGCGAGTCGACGTGGCATCCCGCAGGACCCTCCCGCCCAACCAGCGCGCGCCTCACGAACGCGTTTCACCAGGTCAGCGCACGCGCCCCCGCGCCTTCAGCGGGAGGGCGGGGAGTTCCGGCGCGCGCAGGCGGTCGCCGGCGTAGCCGTGGACGTCGCCGAAGCGGGCGGTGGACATCCAGTCCTCGCGGGCCCGGGTGATCTCCTCGCCGGTGCGGCCGATGAAGTTCCACCACATGAGGATCTGCTCGTCGAAGGGTTCGCCGCCGAGGAGGAGGACGGCGGCGTCGGTGCGGGCGTGGAGGGGGAGTTCGGGGCGGCCGCAGCCGAGGTAGAGCATGGAGCCGGGTTCGACGCGGACGCCGTCGACGTCGACGCTGCCGGACATGGAGAGGACGGCGTACTCGAAGTCGGGGACGAGCGGGAGCTTGAGGTCGGCGCCCTCGGTGAGGGCGAGGTCGGCGCCGACGAGGGGGGTGTAGGCGGTGCCGGGCGAGGTGGCGGTGTCGAGGGTGCCGAGGATGACGGTGCCGTGCAGGCCGGGGGCGGTGACGACAGGCAGGTCGGCATGGTGCTCGAAGGTGGGGGCGGTGTGCCGGTGGGCGTCCGGGAGGGCGACCCAGAGCTGGGCGCCGTGCAGGTAGCGGGCGTGCGGGCGCGGGGATTCCTCGGAGTGGGAGATCGCCCGGCCGGAGGTCATCAGGCCCAGTTCGTACGGGCGGACGGTCTGGAGGCTGCCGAGGCTGTCGCGGTGCAGCACTTCGCCCTGGTGGAGCCAGCTGACCGTCTGGAGGCCCATGTGGGGGTGGGGCGGGACCTGCATGCCGGGTTCGTCGGCGATGTCATCGGGTCCGTAGTGGTCGACGAAGCACCAGGCGCCGACCATCCGGCGGCCCAGGTTGGGGAGCAGGCGGCGGACCATCGTGCTCTCGCCGAGCTGGACCTGACGTCCGGTCAGCAGGTCCTTGACCGGTCCGGTGTCGGCCTCGCGGCCACAGGTGGTCGGGGAGGGCTTGCGGTCGAGGTTGCTCATGTGCGGTTCCACCACCGTGCGGAGAGGGGCCGGGCGAGGGGCGTTCGCCAACGATCATCCCTGACGGCCGGTGGATCCTCCACCCCTCCCCGGGCCGGGCCCCGGAACGCCGCCCCTGGACGACGGCTGGCCCGGGCCCCTGAACACCGCTCCGCCCGGACTCAGGGCTCAGTGCCCGCAGGCCCACCAGGCGTCCGCCGAGGCCTTGGTCGCGAGCTCCCGCAGCTTGCGCACGGCCTCGGCCGGGTCCTCGGCCCCGTACACCGCCGAGCCGGCCACGAACACGTCGGCGCCGGCCTCGGCGCAGCGCTCGATGGTGCCGGCGGAGACGCCGCCGTCGACCTGGAGCCACAGTTCCAGGTCGTGCTTGGCGATCAGCTCCCGGGTGCGGCGGATCTTCGGCAGCATGATGTCGAGGAACGCCTGGCCGCCGAAGCCGGGCTCGACGGTCATGATCAGCAGCATGTCGAGCTCGGGCAGCAGGTCCTCGTACGGCTCGATGGGCGTGCCCGGCTTGAGGGCCATGGAGGCGCGGGCGCCCTTGGCGCGGATCTCGCGGGCGAGGCGGACGGGCGCGGCGGCGGCCTCGACGTGGAAGGTGACGGAGCCGGCGCCGGCCTCGACGTACTGGGGGGCCCAGCGGTCCGGGTCCTCGATCATCAGGTGGCAGTCGAGCGGGGTGTCGGTGGCGCGGGCGAGCGACTCGACGATCGGGACGCCCAGGGTGAGGTTGGGGACGAAGTGGTTGTCCATCACGTCGACGTGCAGCCAGTCCGAGCCCCTGACGGCCTCGGCCTCGTCGGCGAGCCGGGCGAAGTCCGCGGACAGGATGCTGGGGTTGATCTGCGCCATTACCGACTACCTTCACACGAGGGTTCACACGAGGGCTGCGGCGTCCCGGGAGCGGGCACCTCGTCCCATCATCTCGCGCCGACGCCCGGCCGGGTGCACACCGGGACCTCCCCGTGACCGTCATCACACCCGGTCCGGGATTACCGTGGCCGCCGCCGTGGTCATCAGCACTGAAGCGGCCCGCGCGCGCCCGGTCCGTCGGCGCCCGCCGAGCCGCCCCGTCCGGCCGGGTTCGCCCCGCCCCTCTCCGAGGAAGGTCCTTCGATGGCCGATCTCGTCCACCCCGCCCGTGCACTGTGGTGGCTCTTCGAACCGGTGCACGCCGTCACCTACTTCCTGCCCGAGAGCCGCGAGGCCTACGAGGCGGCCGGGCTGCACGGCGGCTGGCGCGGCTACTTCGCCAGCCGGTCGGCGCCGCTGGGCGCGGTGGACGCGCCGCCGGTGATCGCCGCGTTCTTCAGCTTCTCCCCGGCGATGGTCGAGCGCGCGCTGCCGGAGGTGTGGACGCACGCCAGCCCGGAGGAGGCGCTGGCCGCCCGGTTGAAGGGCTCGGCGGCGGCGCTGGCCCGGCTGCTGGAGCACGTGGACCCGGCGCAGGTCGAACTGGCGGTGGAGGCCCTGGAGCGGGCCGCGGGCCGGCTCGACTGCGTCGGCCGGGTGCTGGCCGCCGCCAATGCCGCGCTGCCCCGCCCCTCCGGCCTGTACGAACGGCTGTGGCAGGCCGCCACGGTGATGCGCGAGCACCGCGGGGACGGCCACGTGGCGGCGCTGGTGGCGGCCGGATTGGACGGGTGCGAGGCGCTGGTGGTCCGGTGCGCGATGGACGTCCGGCGCGAGATGCTCCAGCCGATGCGCGGCTGGACGGACGAGGAGTGGGACGCGGCCGCGGCGCGCCTGGTCGATCGGGGCTGGCTGACCACGGCGGGCTCGGTGACCGAACTCGGCCGGATCCGGCACCAGTCCCTGGAGGCCGCCACCGACCTGGCCGCCGCGCGGGTCTGGGAGGACTACCCGCGCGCCGAACTCGACCGACTGGCCGCCGCGTTGAAGCCGATATCGGCGCTCTGTCGCAGCCAACTCCCGGTCAACCCGGCCGGGCTGCCGGACAACCCCTGATCAACCCCTGATCAGCCCCTGATCAGCCCCTCATGAGGTCCCGATCAGCAGCCGGTCAGCTCCCGACCGGTTGCTGGTCGGGAACCGATCGGGCGCCACCCGTGCCCGGCGGGCCGAGGACGATCCCCCGCCCGGCGTAGAAGCGCTCGAACGACCGCCACGGCACGTGCGCGAAGGACTGCGACTCCCCCGGGAATCCGGACGGGTTGTGGATCACCACCGCCGTGTCCGTGGCGCCCACCACCAGCACCAGGTGTCCGCCCCGCCGCACCGGCGCCGGACCGGCCGGCTCCCGGATCGCGGGATGCACCGACACCATCACCAGCCGCCCGCCGGCCACCTCGGCCGCCAGCTCCGCGGGCGCCAACTCCCGCGCCTGCGCGGCCAGTCCCCACCGCCGCCGGACGTACTCGGCGAACGGCGTGTGGATCAGTCCGCGCAGGCTCTCGCCGTCCCGGACGTACGCCCCCGCCGCCACGCACTCCCCGGCCAGCATGAGCGCCGGGGGCGCCAGGCCCCACCAGTGGTCGAGTGCCATCCGCAGGCAGGCCACCCCGCACAGCCGCCACGACCACCACGCGTACTCCTCCGGGGTGGCCGCACCGGACTGCCCCCACCGGGGGTCCTCGGCCGCGTCGACCTGTCCGTCGATGATCACCCGCACCAACTCGGCCGATTCCCACTGCGCGTGGTACGGCACCTCGTGCACCACCGGCCCGCCCGCCGGTGCGCCCGTCGCTGCGCCCGCGTGTGCTCCGGCCGATGCGCCGGTCGGCGCGCCCGCCCGTACACCTCTCGGCGCGCCCGTCGGCATCCCGCCCTGCTCCTCCGCCATCCCCCGACGCTCTCACGCCGCGGCACCCGGGCCGACCCGCGACACTCCCTGAGCGCCCGGTGAGCACCCCTACTCGGGCACGCGCTCTCCCGAGCCGTCCTTCGAGCCCTCCTTCAGGCCCTCCTTCAGGCCCTCCTTCGAGCCCTCCTTCAGGCCTTCCGTCGAACCCTCCGACCGGTAGGCCAGCCGCTGCGACGCGCGGCGCCCACGCGCCTCGAGCGGCAGGGAGCCGGTAGCGCCCGCGAGACCGAACGGCGGCATGTCGAAGTAGATCGACTCGTACCCGCCCTCCGGCACCACGTACGTCTCGTGCCACAGCCCGACGTGCCGACGGGCCTTCCCCTCCCGCAGTTTGCGGTTGACGATGCCCCAGACGCTGTGGTGGAAGCCGTCCGGCGCGCTCGCGTAGCCGTACAGCTTCTCCTTCGACTCCCAGTACTGGACGACGTAGTACGTGCGCGGCGAGGCGGTGAGCAGGATCCGCCCGCGCAGGCCGCGTTCGGGGCTGCGCCCCAGTTCGTACAGCATCCGGAACATCGCGAACATCACCGGGCCCCAGTGATGGACGGCCCAGAAGCGGTTGATCCGCATGCCGATCAGCAGCACCACGGTGTCGCCGGTGGCGCCCGCGGTGGTGTAGCCCGGCGTCGGCTTGGCGAACATCGATCGGACGAACGTCGTTCCCATGGACATCTCGGCCTCCCGCACCCCATGTAATCGGTGATTACATCAGGGCCGGGAAACCCGGTCAAGGCTCGCCGCACGCACAAATCGGTTACTGCGAAGGATGGTTGGCGATTCCCTGACCGAAGGTGTCGAGCACCTTCCCGGCCAGCTCCTCCGCCTCCTCCCCCGGCAGGTAGCCGTCCACGATCATCTGCGCCAGCCCGAACACCAGCGCCTGCCCGGCCAGCCCCATCAGCCCCGGATCCCCCGGACGCAACCGGCCCGCCTCCTGGTCCGCCACGATCAGACCGGTGAACGCCCGGTCCATGCCGTCCAGTTGATCCCGCAGCTCCGGGTCCCGCGAGGCCACGAACACCCGCGAACGCACCAGGTCGAACCGGTGCGGATGGTGCAGCGCGTACCGGACGAACCCGAGCCCGACCGCCCGCATCACCGACCCCCCGGCCGCCCCCCCGGCCGGATCCACCGCCGCCACCGCCGCCACCGCCGCCACCGCCGCCACCTCGGCCTCCTGGCACCGTACGAAGTCCGCCAGCACCCGGTCCGCCAGCGCCGTCAACAACGCCTGCCGGTCCGCGAAGTGGCGAAACGGCGCCCCCGCCGACACCCCGGCCCGCCGCGCCACCTCCCGCATGCTCACCTTCTCCTGCCCGTACTCGTCCAGCAGCTCGAACGCCGCGGCGACCAGCGCCTCCGGCAGCGATCCGTGGTGGTACGAGCTGCGCCCGCCAGGCCGTTCCGTCATGCCTGCCTTGCTACCACAGCAGGCCGCCCCACCAGGAAACCATCACCCCACCGATCGGAGCCCCATGCCCACGCACATGCCCACGCACATGCCCACGCCCACACCGGCCGCTCCCACCCCCCAACCCGCCTCCCGCGCCGCCACCTTCGCCGCCGCCTACGCCCTCCTCCGCGCCTCCGCCACCCTCGCCGACCACTGGATCCAGACCGACCACCAGGCCGGCACCAAGGGCCGGCCCACCCCGGCCGGCCGCCGCGCCTGCGCCGCACACGTCGCCGCCTACACCGCCACCCAGGCCGCCGCCCTCCTCCTCGGCACCCGCGCCCTCGGCCTCCGCCCCAAACCCCGCCGCCTCCTCGCCGCCCTCGCCCTGTCCGCCACCACCCACTACCTCGCCGACCGCCGCGAACCCCTCCGCCGGGCAGCCGACTTCACCCGGCGGGGAGGCTTCGTCCGCCTCGCCGAGCACGGCATGAACGGCGCCTACCTCCTCGACCAGGCCTGGCACCACGTGTTCGAGACCGGCGCCGCCCTGATCGCCGCGACGTGACAGCATCCGTCCACCGCTCACGGCAGCCCCCCGAGCCGCGCGGCGGCCGCGAGCAGGCCCTCGGGGTCCGTCACGAGGGTCAGCTTGCGACGCCCCTCCGGCATCCCGCCGAACGGCGGCAGCGCCGTGAGCTGCCGCAGCAGTTTGGGGCCGATGGCCAAGCAGTCCGCGAGGTCCTTCTGAGCGACCCGCAGGTGAACGCCGTCGGGCCCGCTCACCGCGAGTTCCTCGTTGTCGAGCAGCGGCGCCAGGAGCCACGCGAGCCGCGCCACGTTGTCGCCGGACCGCGACAGGACCTGGGTCTCCAACTGCCGGCCGATGACGTACGACCAGATCGCCGCCCCGTACGCGTCCTGGAACGCGCGGCTCCTGAACAGCTCCGCTCCGAGGGTGACCACTTCGCAGTCCGTGTACGCCGTCACGGTGGCCGTCCGCGGCCGGCGGCCGTACACGGCCATGTCCCCGAGGAGGTCGCCAGGGTGCCGGAGGACGATCAGCTTCCCGTCCTGGTCGATCCGGACGGCGCCCTTCTTCAGGAAGGACACCGAGTGACCCTCGGCGCCCTGCCGCATCAACTGTTCGCCTTTCCGAATCCACCTCACTTTGGCGGAACCGAGGATTCCCTCCCAATCGGTGTCGGACAGGTGATCTCGAAATGTTCGATTCAGCCCGAACGCCTGCTCCGCCGTCGAATTTCCCCACAAGGTCATGGCGAGAGATTAGAGGCACCGCACCCCAATCAGGCTGAACGTCAGGCAAGTTGCCGCACACCCGGACACCTTCCCCATATCGGGTGCTACCCTGCCGCGCCTTTGGATCGCCTACGAATGAACCTGTGGCGCACCCCACATCGTTAAGAGGCCTCCGGCCCCCTAATTTTCGCCGCCGGGCCGCAGACTCCTGGTCATCAGCTCGACCGCCCGGTCGACGCGCCCGGACCGTACGTTCCAGGAGGCCGCCATGCCCGAACCCCCGTCACTTCCCGGCGACTCCAGCCAGCCCCTGCCGCCGCTCTCCGGCCTGCTCTGTGTGGACGTGAAAGGCTTCACCGAGCTGCCCGGCGCGGTCCACGCGCCGGTCAGCGCCCACCTTGAGCCCGTCATCGACGCCGCGCTCACCGCGGCCGGCCTCGACGACCTCCGGACCGCGAAGAGGTTCCCCGCCAACTCCGGCGACGGGCTCGCGTTCGGCTTCGACCCCGTGCTGCTGGGGTACGTCGTCCACCCGTTCCTCGACCGCCTCGACGAGCAACTCGCCAAGCACAACGCCGATCCGGGCCGCGTCCGGCTCCGGATGCGGGTGAGCGTCCACTCCGGTCACGTCGCGCCCGAGGGCGTGCCCGGCGAGGGGAACGGGCCGGCGAGGAACGAACTGCACCGGCTGCTCGACTCCCGAGAGGTCAAGGCCGTTCTGGCCAGGGCCAGCCCGGAGACGACGCACCTGGTGGCGATCGTCTCCGACCGGGTGTACGAGGACGCGGTCGTCTCCCGGCACTCCGGCCTGCACCCGGACCGGTTCCAGAGCATCCTGGCGACCGTTCCCGGCAAGGCGTTCGCCCGGCGGGCGTGGCTGTACGTCCCCACCCCGTCCGGGAACCTCCTCGCCCTGCCGGAGAGCTCCTCGTTCCATCCGCCCCGCTCGCTCCGGCGGCTCTTCAGCGCGTTGCGCCGTCTGAGTTCGAAGATCTGGCCCATTCTCGATCCGCACCGTCCGTCGGGAGGAACCGACCCATGGCTCTGATCACGTACAACAGCCTGCTCGACGTCATCCACGCCCGGGTGACCAGCGCCGCCCACCTGCGACCGGAGGTCCTGCCGGTCGAGGTCGGCGGGGAGACCGTCCACCTCGACCTGCCGCAGGCCCGGGCGGCACTGTACGAGCGGCCGGTGGACAAGGTGCTGCGCCGCGAGGTGTGGCGTCGGGCCGTCGCGCTGGGCCAGCACGACGCGCTGGCGTCGGCCATCGGCTCGACGGAGGTCACCGGCTGGGTCGAGGCCGTCGTCTGGCTGGCGCTGCCGCACCTCAGGCGGGTGGCCCGCCAGGCGGCGGGCCGCCTGGGGGCGGACCGGAGGGACGTCGAGTCGGAGGTCGTGCTCGCGGTCGTCGAGCGGCTGGCCGAGGTCTCGGTGGACGATCCCGACGTCGGGCCGGACCTGCTCCGGGCGGCGGGCCGCCGGGGGTGGGAGTTCGCCCGCCGGTCGGCCTCCGGCGGGCGGCCGGTGGAGGACATCGTCGCCGTGGCCGACGCCCGCACCGCCGCGTCCACCGAGGACCTCTGGGAACTGGCGATCTCTCGACCGGACCGGCCCGACGGCCTGGCCGCACCGCTGCGCCTCACCTCGCGCTCGGCGGTCGAGGGCGCGCGGCTCGGTGAACTCGCGGACCACCTCGGCCTGCGCGAGGTGGTCCACCGGACCCACCGGCCGCACCGTGGCCCGCGGCTCGGGTCGGTCTCGCTCCGCTCGACGGCGGCCGGCCGGTGATCGCCCCCGCCGAAGGCCCGCTGACCTTCCCCGAGTTGTTCGACCTCCCGCTGTCCGTCGACCTGCGCACGGCGGCCCGGGCGTTCGGTATCTGTCTGGCCACCGCCTACAACCTCGTCCACCGCGACGCCTTTCCCTGCCCCGTCATCCGCACCGGGTACCGCTACCGGGTGCCCACCGTCGGCCTGCTCAGCGCCCTGGGCATCGAGGAACTCCCCGTCTACGCGTCCGATCTGGCCCCCTGGGTCAGCGCCCCGCCGCTGCCCGGTCTCGAATGGAAGGACCTCGCGTGATCGCGATGACCACGACCGCCCACCCTGAGCCGCTCCGCCCGGAGCCGTCCGGACCGGAGGCAACCCTCCCGGAGGCGCCGGCGCAGCTGCCGACCTGCTTCGTGATCGGCCCGATCGGGGACCGGCACGCCGAGGTCGGCAGTCCGGCCCGCCAGGCGTACGAGACGTCCCTGGAGACCTTCGAGGAGGTCATCGGCCCGGCCTGCGCCGCCTTCCGGATCCAGCCGCTGCGCGCGGACCAGATCCAGCAGGCCGGGGAGATCACCGAGCAGATCTGCCGCCATGTGCTGCAGTCGGACATCGTCATCGCCGATGTGACGGGCGGGAACGCCAATGTGATGTACGAACTCGGCCTTCGGCACACGACCGGCCGCCTCACCATCCACATCGGCGAACACGGGCTGCTGCCGTTCGACATCTCGCCGATCCGGACGATCCTGTTCAAGCGGTCGCGCAGTGGACTCGTGAGCGCGCGCAACGAGTTGCAGGAGGCGCTGAACCGGGGGATCCGGGAGGGGTTCGCCCCGCTGACCCCGGCCAGGATCCTGCTCGGCCTCCGCTCCCGGGACGAGGCCGAGGCCGGGGGGGCCGGCCCCCGCGGGGGCGGGGGCGGGGGGCGCGCCCCCCCCGCCCCCCACAGCTCCGCGCCGGCGGCGGCCAGGTTCGTGAGGGGACCCCCCCGCCC
>NZ_JBHWIO010000020.1:49037-58980 GCF_042732075.1 Kitasatospora sp. NPDC059812 | reverse complement strand
ACCCCCCGCCCCCCCCCGTAAAAAAACGTGGACGGGGCGCCGCCCGCTCCTGTTGTTTAACCCCCCCCGCCGCCGCCGGGCCCCCCCGCCCCGCCGGGGGCGCACGGGGAGGACGCGCCCGGCCTGATCGACCTCTTCGCCACGGTGGAGTCCGAGATGGACCTGCTGACCGAGGGCATCGAGACCATGACCGGGCTGGTGAACGCCATCGCCGCCCTGGCCGAGGAGTTCGGGCCTGACATGAAACGCGCCGCCGCGAAGGGTGCGCCGCCGTCCGCCACGCTCGCGGCGACCAGGCGCTTCGGCACCGCCCTCGGCGGGCCGGCGGCCGAACTCAAGGTGTGCGCCGAGGAGTTCACCACCCGAATGTCGAACATCGACGCGACCGTGCACGCCTCGCTGGACATGTTCCAGCAGCTGCCGCAGACCGGGGAGGCCCAGGAGACCCACAGCTTCCTGCACCAGCTCATCGACATGTCCCAGGCCTCGCGCGAGGGCCTGGAGACGCTCCGGCTCTTCCGGACGATGATGGAGTGGCTCACCAACGTGAGCCGCGATCTGCGGGCCCCGGCCAAGGACATCATGGCCGCACTCGACCTCGTCACCGCCGCCATGGCGCGGGTCGAGACGTGGGACCAGCGGGCCCGCGCCCTGGTCTGACCGCAGGGGCGGGCGCGGGGACGGCCGCAGGACGGGCGCAGGGCGGGCGCCGGGCGGGCGCCGGGGGGCAGTGGGCCTCCCGGCGCCCGTGCGCGGCTACCAGGCGTAGTCCTCCGGGGCGGGCTGGTGGCCGGGGAAGAGTTCGTCGAGGCGGTCGAGGGTCTTCTGGTCGAGCTTCAGGTCGAGGGCGGCGACGGCGGCGTCGAGGTGGGCGGGGGTGCGGGGGCCGATGATGGGGGCGGTGACGGCGGGGCGGGTGAGGAGCCAGGCGAGGCCGAGGTCGGCGGGTTCGGTGCCGAGGTCGGCGGCGAGGTCCTCGTAGGCCTGGAGGCGGTCGCGGTGGGTGGCGAGGAGTCCGTCGGCCTGGGGCAGGGCGCCGCGGACGCGGGTGCCTTCGCGTTCCTTGCGGAGGATGCCGCCGAGGAGGCCGCTGCGCAGCGGGGACCAGGGCAGCAGGCCGAGGCCGTAGTGCTGGAGGGCGGGGATGACCTCCAGTTCGATGGTACGGTCGAGGAGGTTGTAGAGGGACTGTTCGCTCACCAGGCCGAGGAAGTGGCGGGAGCGGGCGGCCTCCTGGGCCTGGGCGAGGTGCCAGCCGGCGAAGTTGCTGGAGCCGACGTAGATGATCTTGCCCTGGGTGACCAGGACCTCCATCGCCTGCCAGATCTCCTCCCAGGGCGTGTCCCGGTCGATGTGGTGCATCTGGTAGAGGTCGATGTGGTCGGTGTTCAGGCGCCGCAGGCTGGCCTCGACGGCGCGGCGGATGCCGAGGGCGGAGAGCTTGCCCTCGTTGGGCCAGTCGCCCATCGGCCCGTACACCTTGGTGGCGAGGACGGTGCGTTCGCGGCGGCCGCCGCCCTGGGCGAACCAGCGGCCGATGATCTCCTCGGTCCGGCCCCTGAGGTTGCCCTCGCTGTCGCGGCCGTAGGCGTTGGCGGTGTCGAAGAAGTTGATGCCCCGCTCGTGGGCGGTGTCCATGATGCGGTGGGCCTCGGACTCCTCGGTGTGGGGGCCGAAGTTCATGGTGCCCAGGCAGAGTCGGGAGACGGTCAGGCCGGTGCGGCCGAGGTGGGTGTACTCCATGGCGCCCACCTTCGGCCGTACCGGCGCCGGTGTCCAGCACATTCCGTCAGACGAGCAGGCCCACAGTCGCGCAGACGAACCGGGTCGGACGGAATCGCCGGATTCCGGCCTGTTCAGCGCCCGTGCGTGGCGAACTTCCGCACGGCGAGCGGCACGCAGAGCGCGAGCAGCAGGCCGCTCCAGAGCAGCGAGGCGAGGACGGCGTGCTGCATGGGCCAGGCGCCGCCGGCCGCGGAGGGGTTGCCGAAGAGTTCGCGGCAGGCCTGGACGACGGCGCTGACCGGGTTCCAGTCGGCGACGACCCGCAGCCACCCGGGCATGCCGCCGGTGGGGACGTACGCGTTGGTGACCATCGCGATCGGGAAGACCGCGACGGAGAGTTGGCCGGCGGCCTCCTCCTTGCCGATGGTCAGGCCGAGGCAGGTGCCGACCCAGGTCATCACGAAGCGGAAGAGCAGCAACAGGGCGAACGCGCCCGCCGCGTCCCCGGCGCCCTCGCGGACGCGCCAGCCGGCGGCGAGGCCGACGAGCGCGAGGAGGGTCAGGACGACGAAACTGACGAGCAGGTCGGCGAGGGTCTGCCCGAGCAGCAGTCCGGTGCGGGAGACGGGCATGGAGCGCAGCCGGTCGGTGATGCCGCGGCCGACGTCGCGGGCGGCGCCGACCATGGTCACCATGATGCCGTTGGTGGCGACCATGGCGAACAGGCCGGGCATCAGGAACTCGCGGTAGTCGCCGCCGCCCGGGATCCGCATGGCGCTGCCGAAGACGTACCCGAAGACCACCACCATGATCACCGGGACGCCCAGCGAGGCGGCCAACAGGCCGGGCGAGTGGCGGTAGTTGAGGAGGATGCGGAGCATCGACGTCCAGGTGTCGACGGCCAGCCGGGCGGGTCGGGACGGTTTCGGCGCGGGGCGGGACGGTGCCGGCGCGGGGCGGGACGGCATCGGCGCGGGGGCGTGCACGGCGGCCATCAGGCGGCCCTCCTCAGGGTTTCGGCGGATTCGCGGGTGAGCGCGAGGAACACGTCGTCCAGCGAGGGGGCCCGTACGGCGGCGTCCTCGGCGGTGATCCCGACGGTGTCCAACTCCCGTACCAGCGAGGGCAGCAGGACGGACACGCCGGGCTGGGTCAGTACCGTCACGGTCCGTTCGGCCGCGTCGACCTGCGCGTCGCCGCCCGAGAGGGTGGACAGCACCACGGCGGCGGCGGCGAGTTGGGCCGGGTCGGCGAGGGTGACGGACAGCTGGCTGCCGATCGCGGCCTTGAGCCTGGCTGGTGGGCCGGTGGCGATGGCGGCGCCGTGATCGACGACGACGATGTCGTCGGCGAGCCGGTCGGCCTCCTCCAGGTACTGGGTGGTGAGCAGCACGGTGGTGCCGCCGTCGGCCAACTCCTTGACGGTGTTCCAGATTTCCTGGCGGCTGCGCGGGTCGAGCCCGGTGGTGGGCTCGTCGAGGAAGAGCACCGGGGGGCTGGTGACCAGGCTGGCGATGAGGTCGAGGCGTCGGCGCATGCCGCCGGAGTAGGTGCGGACGAGCCGGTCGCCGGCCTCGGTGAGGTCGAAGCGTTCGAGCAGTTCGTCGGCGCGGGCGCGGGCGCGGCGGGCGCCGAGGCGGTGCAGCCGGCCGAACAGGTGGAGGTTGTCGCGCCCGGTGATGCCCTCGTCGACGGCGGCGTACTGCCCGGCGAGGCCGATGGCCCGGCGGACGTCCTCGGCGGCGCGGGCGACGTCGTGTCCGGCGACGCGGGCGGTGCCCCGGTCGGGGGCGACGAGGGTGGCGAGGACGCGGACGGCGGTGGTCTTGCCGGCGCCGTTGGGGCCGAGCAATCCGCAGACGGTGCCGGCGGGAACGGTGAGGTCGAGGCCGCGGAGGGCCTCGGTAGTCCCGAATCGTTTCTCCACGCCTGCCATCTCGATGGCGGGTCGGGCGGTGTCGGACATGGCTCTGCCCCTTCTCTAGGTACAGCGTACGTAGAAGCGTGAGCCAAATGCTACTACGTACGTCGTACGTATCTAAGATGGGGGGCGAGGTGATCACCCAGTGCCGTCCAACGAACCCCCCAGCAACAGCGAGCGCCCAGCCACCCCCGAGGCGCCCGAACTGATCTGGCTACGCCCCGAACGCACCGGCCGCGGGCCGAAACCGGCCCACAGCCGGACGTCCATCGCCGCCGCGGCCGTCGAGATCGCCGACGCGGAGGGCCTGGACGCCGCCTCCATGCGCCGGGTCGCGGCCGCCCTCGGGGCGGGCACCATGTCGCTCTACAACTACGTGCCGAAGAAGGAGCACCTGCTCGACCTCATGCTCGACGCCGTCACCGCCGAGTACGAGCTGCCGGCCGCGCCGAGCGGCGACGTCCGCGCCGACCTCGCGGCGCTCGCCCGCCAGCAACTCGCCATCTTCCGCCGCCACCCCTGGCTGCCGACCCTGGTGCTCGCCCGCCCGGGCATCGGCCCCAACGCCCTGCGCTACACCGACCACTTCCTCGCCGTCACCGCCTCCACCGGCCTGGGCGGCGGCGCCCGGATGGAGGCCATGGCCCTGTTCAACGGCTTCGTCTGCCAGTACGCCCAGTACGAGCAGACGGCGGCTGCGGGCGCCAAGTGGCAGGCGGAGCTGGTCGGTTACCTCACCCGGGCCGCCATGAGCGGCGAATACCCGCACCTGGCCCAGGCGTTCGCGACGTCCGGACCGCCCTCCGATCCGGACGCCGCCTTCGACCGCTCGCTGGACCGGGTGATCACGGCCATCCTGGCCCCGCCGACGCCCCGCTGAGCCCGCTGCTCAGCCCCGCCGACCGGCCCCGCCCTCAAGCCGCGCCCTCAGGCCCCGCCCTCAAGCCGGGGCCGCGACAGCACCGCCGCCGCCCGCCCGTCGACCAGCACCAACACGGCCTCGTGCGCGCCCCCCAGCGCCGCCCGCGCCTCGGCCGGCGACTGCCCGACGCCCACCGCCGGCAGCGCCGGCCCGAGCAGCGCGCCCAGCGGACCACCCGGCGAACCACCCAACGGATCGCCCGGCTTGGCGCCGCCGTCCGCGAGCGCCGCCGCCAGCACCGCCCGCGACACCGAGCCGACCACCTCCGTCGCGCTCACCCCGTACGGCCTCGCCGCCCGCGCCAGCACCACCGGCGCCACCCCGCCGGGCACGGCGCGCAGCGCCTCCAGCGCCTCGCCGACCGTCGCACCGGCGTCGACCGCGACCAGCGGGCCGGCCCCGGCGAGCAGCGGCCGAAGGCCGCCCGCCGACTCCGACTCCTCCTCCAGGAAGCCCCACTGCCGCATCCAGTCGTCGCTGTGCACCTTGGACAGGTAGGACCGCCCGGAGTCCGGCAGCAGCACCACCACCAGGTCGTCCGGCCCGAGCCGCCGCGCGACCCGCAGCGCCGCCGCCACCGCCGTGCCCGAGGAAGGACCGGCCAGGATGCCCTCCTCCCGGGCGAGCCGACGGGCCGTCAGCAGCGACTCGCGGTCGGGGATGCGCTCGAAGGCGTCCACCACCTCCGACCGGTAGGCCTGCGGCCAGCGGTCCTCGACGGTGCCGGGGTGGAGGAAGTGCCCGATGCTCTCGACGAACCACGGGCTGCCGTCCCCGCCCCCGTACATCGAGGACTCCGGGTCCGCGCCGACCACGGTCACGGAACCGCCGGACACCTGCTGGAGGTACCCGCCGGTGCCGGTGACGGTCCCGCCGGTGCCGACGCCCGCGACGAAGTGGGTGACCCGGCCGCCGGTCTGCTCCCAGATCTCGGGACCGGTGGTACGCACATGGGCGTCCGGATTGGCCAGGTTGTCGTACTGGTTGGCGAGCCAGGCGCCGGGGATCTCCTCCACCAGCCGCTGCACGACGTTGAACAGGTGGGCCGGGTCCTCGGCGGGCACGGCCGTCGGGGCGAGCACCACCTCGGCGCCGTACGCCCGCAGGATGTCGGACTTCTCGGGCGCCGACTTGTCGGACACCCCGGCGATCACCCGGTAACCGCGCTGCCGCCCGACGATGGTCAGCCCGATGCCGGTGTTGCCGGAGGTCGCCTCGACGATCGTCCCGCCCGGCCGCAGCAGGCCGTCCCGCTCGGCGGCCAGCACCATGGACAGCGCGGCGCGGTCCTTGACGCTGCCGCCGATGTTGAGGAACTCGGCCTTGGCGTAGATCCGCGCGGGCAGCCCGGCGCCGAGCCGGGCGAGGCGGAACAGGGGCGTCCCACCGATCGCGTCGAGTACGGATTCGTGCACTGCGGCCATCACGGCCCCTTTCACTGGCTGTCCGCCCGAGCCTGCCCGAACGCGCGGTCAGATAGTCGCTGGTGCTGTGACCGCCTGACCGACCGCGAACCGCAGCCCCGGAGTGCCGAAAGGGACAAGTTCACGAGAAGGACAGCGACAGAAGGACGACTCAGGAGACGAACGGCTCGATCTCCCCCGCAAAGACGATGACCTGGTCGATGAGGCTCCGCCGCAGATGGACGACGTCCGTTCCCGCCAGGCGGGGGCCTCCATCCGGCGTGGTGAAGACCCACTGGTACCGGGCCCACTCGTCAGGCATGTCCACCGCTGAGCAGCGCGCCATCGTGCCGGTCCCCGCCGGGTGGTGCCGGATGTCCAGCACGAACTGCTCGACCGCCGCGATTCCTTCGCTGCGGCCCAACGGCCCCCAGAAGACCACGTCTGAGGTCAGGGCCTGGGAGAGCAGGGCAGTCACATAGCTGTCGTCCGAGGCGTTGAACGCGGAGATGAAGGTGTCGATCGCGGAGCGTGCCGTCTCTTCCTGCATGCCCCAGTAATACCAGCCGTTGCTCGTGCGCTCGTCCCGCGAGCCGCCTTCCGATCACGGTGGGCCATCCCGGTCACAGCACTGGCAGCCCCGGATCGTCGAGGCCGAGTCGGCGAGGGTTCTCGACCGTAAAGGGGCGCGGACAAAGGCGCGTGGCGCCTCTTGCGCGCCCCTCAGATTTGCTGCGCTCCAAAGTGCGCAACGGTACGGCCCGCGCCCGCCCCGCCGATCGGGTGTGTGCGGAGAGTGACCGGCGCGCGATCAGATCAGCGGTTCGAAGAGGTCGCGCCCCCAGTGGCCGAGCCAGGACGCGGTGGCGGACCACCGGGCCTGACCTTCCGCACCTTCCGTACCTTCCGTGGACTCGTCGTACGGCAGCACGGCGGTCGGGGCGAGCCAGCCCTCCCCCGGGTCGATGCGGACCCGCAGCACCTTGAGCGGTCTGCGCAGGGCGACGAACATCCGCAGGTCGTCGGTGTGCGGGCAGTGGGTCTCGTAACGGTCGTGGACGGTACGGCAGATGGACTTGATGTCGGTGTCCGCGAGCAGGAGGTGGCGGCTGCCGGGGCCGAGGTTGACGCAGAGGCGGCGGCGGGCGGTGTCGCGGTCCGGGTACGGCAGGTTCTGGTGGTTGTCGACGTGCAGGCCGAGGCACAGGCCGCTCTCGGGCAACCGGTGGGTGACCAGCTCACCGGGCGGGTCCTCGGCCGGTTCGAGGGCGACGTGCAGCGGATCACCGAGGAGGCCGACGAGCGCGGCGACGGTGTGGACGTCGGTGACGGTCCCGGGGAGGCGGAAGAACTCGACCAGGCCGCTGTCCTTGGTGAAGAGGCCCGGCGCGTAGCGCTCGGGGTGCTCCTCGGGGAGCGGGGACCAGTCGCCGGCGGGGACGACGGCTCCGTTCTCGTAGTCGGGCTCACCATGGACTCTGCGGACGTTGCCGATGTCGCAGCGGGCGCGGAGGGCCGCCGGGTCGCGGAAGGCGATGGCGGCGGGGTGCATGGTCGTCATGAGGGGGGCTCCTCGGTTCAGTCGTTGTCGTCGTCGGAGTTGTCGCTGTGACGGTTGATGCCGGTCATCAGGGCGGCGGCCAGGGTGGTCCACCAGACGACGTCGGCGGTGGCCGGCTCGCGCGGCGGGACGAGGTTCGAGGCGAAGCAGGCGAGGGCGAGGCTGGCGGCGGTGATCGCAGCCGTGGTGGCGAGCTTGATGGTGCTCAACTTTCGGGCGAGGGAACGTTGCTGTCCGCGGTACGGAGGACGCGCGCCCAGACGCGCTTGCCCGCGCCGCACCGCGCGATCACCCCGAAGTCGACGGCGAGCCGGCGGGCGAGTTCGATCCCACGGCCGCACTCGTTGAAACGGCCCGGACGCCGCTCCAGGAGCGGGAGGTCACTGCGGGGGTCCCAGACTTCGAGGCGGCAGCCGCCGTCGAACTCCTGGAGGTAGAGCCGGACTTCGCCGTCGCCGTGACAGGCGTGGACGACGGCGTTGGTCACGAACTCGGAGGCGATGAGGACGAGGTCGTCGACCGGGTCACCGACCCAGCCCCAGGAAGTGAGCTGGTCACGGACCAGGCGGCGGGCGGTACGGACCGAGGTTTCGTGCTCGGTGAGGGTGGTCTCCCAGGATCGGAGGACCGGGTTACGCAAGGTGGACATGAGTCACCCCACACCTTCAGTGGCGTGTTCGTGCGGTCACAGTGAGTGTGGAGCATCGAAAATCGAAACCGCAACCTCATTGCTCGAATAAATTAATTGATCATGGTTTGGACTTGAGACAAGGCCAGCAGACTGGTGAGACTGGACCCCACACCGGACGGAGGGGCGCCACTTGAACAAGGACCTGTCGGCCATCAGGCAAATCCGGCTTGGCGACGAACTGCGCGCCTGGCGACTGGAGAACAACAAGACCCTGACCGACATGACGGCCGACCTGAAGGGTTGGAGCGCCGGTCGACTCAGCCGGATCGAACGAGCCCTACAGCCGATCAGCGCCACCGACCTGGCCACACTGCTCGATCATTCCGGCGTCACCGGCCAGGAGCGGGAGGACCTTGAGAGCCTTCTCGGGGCCAGCCCTCCGAAGCAGTGGTGGCGCGACCTGGATTTCGCGAACTCCATCACGGCGGCCTTCAGCGAGTACCTGGCACTCGAAGCCGATGCCGCTCAGATGCTGAACTACTTCCCCTCCGCCTTCCCTGGCCTCGTCCAGACCGAGGGTTACGCCAAGGAGATGATCGCGGCTGGACTGAGCGCGCCCAACGAGGAACAGATCGAAACCGCAACGGAAGTCCGCATGCTGCGGCAACGTCGACTCACCGAGGACCCCACGCTCGCCTTGGAGGCTTACTTCGGCGAGGTGGCACTCATGGTCGCAGGCGATCACAAGGTCCTTGCGGACCAGATCCGCCATACGATCAAGGTCGCGCAATACCCGAACGTCACTATCCGAATGATCCCCTTGAGCGCAGGTCGACAGGGCATCCTGACCTCAGGACTCGTACTCATGAGGTTCCCTGACGATCCCGAAGATGGGTTCGTATTCATCGAAGCTGTTGGCGGTATGCTCCCGCGTAGAACCGGACGAGACGTACGACGGGCCGAGCGAGCCTTCTCCCGGCTCCATCGCTGCGCTCTGTCGCCGGAGGACACCATCACCGCCCTTGAACGCAAGTTGGAAGAGCTGACGTGAGCGAGAAGCGCGACCCGTACGACCATGATCCAGCAACCGCCGACTGGTTCAAGTCACCGTTCTCCGGTGACGACAACGGCGACTGCGTGATCATCGCCCGCTTCCCCAACGGCGACGTCTGGCTCGGTGACGACAAGAACCCCGGCCGCCCCCACCTCGCCTTCGACCAGGCCGAATGGACCGCCTTCATCCAAGCCATCGAAGCCCACGACCCCCGCTTCACCGCCTGACCACCCACCGGGAGGCCAAGATGCCCGACCGAAACGATCCCTACGACCACAGCCCCGCCGACGCCGACTGGACCAAGTCCCCCTTCTCCGGCGACTCCAACGGCAGTTGCGTGGTTATCGCGCGTTTCGACAACGGCGACGTCTGGCTCGGTGACGACAAGAACCCGAACCGCCCCCACCTCGCCTTCGACCAGGCCGAATGGACCGCCTTCGTCCAAGCCATCGAAGCCCACGACCCCCGCTTCACCGCCTAACCGCCCACCGGGAGGCCCGGATGCGCGACCGAAACGATCCCTACGACCACAGCCCCGCCAGCGTTGAGTGGGTCAAGTCCCCGTTCTCCGGGGAAGGTAACGGCAACTGCGTGGTTATCGCGCGTTTCGACAACGGCGACGTCTGGCTCAGTGACGACAAGAACCCGAACCGCCCCCACCTCGCCTTCGACCAGGCCGAATGGACCGCCTTCGTCCAAGCCATCGAAGCCCACGACCCCCGCTTC
>NZ_JBHWIO010000020.1:26535-48937 GCF_042732075.1 Kitasatospora sp. NPDC059812 | reverse complement strand
ACCGCCTAACCGCCCGCCGGGAGGCCAAGATGCCCGACCGAAACGACCCGTACAGCCACAACCCCGCCGACGCCGAGTGGGTCAAATCCCCGTTCTCCGGTGACGACAACGGCAGTTGCGTCATCATCTCGCGCTTCGACAACGGCGACGTCTGGCTCAGTGACGACAAGAACCCGAACCGCCCCCACCTCGCCTTCGACCAGGCCGAATGGACCGCCTTCGTCCAGGCCATCGAAGCCCACGACCCCCGCTTCACCGCCTGACCACCCATCGGGAGGCCAAGATGCGCGACCGCCACGACCCCTACGACCACAACCCCGCCGACGCCGACTGGACCAAGTCCCCCTTCTCCGGCGACTCCAACGGCAACTGCGTGATCATCGCCCGCTTCGACAACGGCGACGTCTGGCTCGGCGACGACAAGAATCCCGGCCGCCCCCACCTCGCCTTCGACCAGGCCGAATGGACCGCCTTCGTCCAAACCATCGAAGCCCGCAACCCCCGCTTCACCGCCTGACCACCCACCGCCCGGGCCGGGACCGCCGGGAAGCCCTGAGTGGCTGTTGCTGGCACCGGGCCGGTTCACGCTAGCGAAGGCCGTGGCTGGGCAAGGCGCCGGGTCATGAGCATCGTCGCCGACCAGTAGACCATCGCCTCCGCGCTGGTGGTGGAGCGTTCGAAGTCCCGCACGAGGCGACGGCTTCGCATCAGGTGGGCGAAGAACCGCTCACCCGATCGAGAAAGGCGGGGAGTGACGTGGTTACGGGATCGCTGATCCCGGCCGCCTGGCCTCTCGGGCACGAAATTGTGGAGCGTCGCCGAGCTGCCCGAGGCTAGGTTGGCGCGGTGCATCCGATCCGTTTCGAGGCCGCCACGACAGACGGCGTCCATCTCTTCCACTACCTCCCCGGCAATGACCTGGCGGTGACTCGGCACTGGCCTGGCCTGTGGCAGGAATGGCCTGAGGAGGGGACGCCGCACACCGAGTGGGCCGTGAACAACAACAACATGGAGGAAGTCGCCGTCTATGTGGGCCTGGTGTGGCGTCTGACGGCCGGCCTGGACCGCTATGTGATCCCGACGTACTACTGCGACGACGCCGAGCGTTTCCTGAAGCAAACGCCGATGCCGGTGAGCTGGGAGTACGAGGTCGACGCCAAAGCGCCGACCTCCACCACACGGGACAAGGGCTTCGTACCTGGTCGTACGGCGAAGCCCCTTCGGGTGGAGCCGACCGCCGCGGAGCTGGACCATGCCGGTCGTGCTGGCTTGTTCCGGTTGTCGACGCCTCGCGACCTGGTATCCGCGCTGCATGCGGTGATCTTCGACGCCTCGTCGGAGACCACGGTGTTCGCAGTCGCCCCCGGACCGGAGCGTCGCCAGCGTCTGGTGAGCGCGTTGAGCGGCCCGACTCCCCCTACTCTGGCCGAAGTCCTTGAGGGAGAAGGGGTGTTCGTGGACCTGACGATCGGCTCGGATTTCGACTACTACGACTCTGTCATGGTGGCGTCGCGCGCCGATCTGCGGCACCGGGTCGACGACCTGGCTGCCGACTATGCGCGCAGGATCTCGGCATATGAACTGCGCCTGGACGAACTCGCAAGTGTTCCGGACTTCCTCCGGGCGATGCCGGAGCTTGCCGGTGTGGACTTGGACGTTCCCTGAGCCCTCGATCACTCGATCGAGACCCTCGTTCGATCGGCAAGCCGCTTGATCGGTACGACAACAGCTTCTGGGTGCCGTCGAGCAGCTGGCGGTGGACCGCGGGGACGGCGGTGACGCGCAGGGTGTAGCCCTGGCCGCGCCGCACCGTGACGCCCTGATCGAGGGCGGTGGGCCGGCGGACTCCAGCCCGGTGGTGCGGAGGAAGTCGGCGACCGTGCCCGGCATGTCGGGCGTGACCGGCAGCTCGGGGACGGTGCAGGGCGAGGCGGTCGCGGTGGAGCACGTCGAGGACGTCGAGCACGTCGAGGATGTGCCCGGTGCCGCGTACGAGGCGGAACATCTCGCAGATGTGCACGGTCTCGCCCGGCCGCGCACAGGTGAGCGGTTCGCGGAACTTCGGGCGCTGGAGGGGGTGGAGGCCGCTGAAGGTGCCCGGGGCCTCCTCGAAACGCCGTCGGCGTCGAGGGTCAGGCGCCGAAGCCGTCCTCAAACTCCGCGCACTGCTCGCCAACGGCGCCCTCGATGCGAACCACTGACCGAGGGCCGGGACCTGGAGCCGATACGGCGCCGGCGATCACAGCCGGTCACCAGCAGGCTGGTTCGGTTGATCCCCGAGGCCGCACCCGTCGCCGCTCACCACGTCCCCCGCGGCGAACGGCGTCGGCATTACCGCTCATCTGATCGACCGTCAACCAGTTCATCCGAACTGCCCCACACGCACAGCTCTCGCCATTACGCTCCCAAGCGTGATCACGCCCGGCGTCGATCCGGGCGCATTCCGTCATCACCACCACAGGGAGCGCATGCCATGAGCGAGCTGGTGTACCCGTCCGACCCCGGCCTCAACGGTCAAGCGGTGGACGCGGCCGAGCGCACGTACGAGATGAACGGCTTCGACCCGGCCCGGGAGGACTCGAAGCTCTCCTACACCCCCTGCCGGGTCGCCAAGCGCGCCTTCAACACCTACCACCGCAGCGGCGAGCAGACCGTGTCCGGCTTCCTGGACACCACCTGGGCCTACGACAGCCGCCTGACGGACGACACCGGCGGCCCCACCGGCGGGCCGGGCGCGGACCTGACCCGGCTGGAGGCCGCGAACGGCGCCTTCGACGAGATCGTCCTCGGCCTGGTCGGCCTCGTCGGCGGCCAGGGCAGCCTGGCGGCCGCCACCTCCCAGGCCGCCCAGGACTTCGGTATCGCCTCCTCCGAGCGCGGCGCCGTGACCTTCATCGACGCTTGGAGCGCGGCCGCCGCCTACCTCGGCTACGGGTTCGACGGCTGGGTCTCCAACGACTACCAGGACCTGTTCACCCAGCCGAAGGCCCAGGGCCTGCTGGGTGCCGCCCGGCGCCTCAAGGAGCGCAACCCGAACCTCTCGGTCGGCCTGCACATCGGCGGCTGGGACCTGAGCGAGGCGTTCCACGCCATCGCCCAGGAGCCCGCCTCCCGGCGGCGGTTCGCCCAGTCCGTCGTACGGATCTTCCGCGCCTTCCCGATGTTCTCCACCCTCCACCTGGACTGGCGCTGGCCCGGCTCGGCCGGCGCCCCGGAGGCCGGGTACGGCCCGGAGGACGCCGGGAACTACGCCGAGCTGATCCGCGAGACCAGGGCCGCGCTGTCCGCCGCCGACCGGAGCGCGACGATCGCCGTCGCGGTGCCGGCCTCCGCCGCCCAACTGGACGCGATGAACGTCCCGCTCCTCATCGAGGCCGGCGCCGACCGGCTGGACCTGATGTCCTTCGACTTCTTCGGCAGCCCCTGGTCCGAGAAGCTCGGGCACCACACCTCGCTGCGCCGCGATCAGAACAGCAGCCAGACGGACTGCGTCGACAACGCCGTCACCCACCTCATCGAGCACGCCGGCGTGGCTCCTCACCGCATCCACCTCGGCTACGCCACCACCACCCGCAACGCCAAGCACGCGCACATCACCGGTATTTCGCCCCTGCACGGCAGGTACGACAACGGCGCGGGCGAGACGGTCGGCTCCTTCGCCCCCGGCACGAGCACCTGCGCCGACGTGCTGCGCAACTACCTCGACCTGGAGCAGGGCAAGGGCCGCAACGGCTTCGAGCTGTACACGGACGTCGTCGCCGACGCCGACTACCTCCACAACCCCAGCACCGGCGTCTTCCTCTCCCTCGACACCCCGCGCTCCGTCCGTGCCAAGGCCGAGTACGCCCGCGCCCGGGGCCTCGGCGGCCTGTTCGCCGAGCACGCCGAGGCCGACCCCGGTGTGCTCACCAACGCCGCCCGCGAGGGCCTGGGGCACACCGTCACCGCGACGGTCGTCGACATGAAGCCCCTCTACGTCACCGGCCGCAGCTGACGGCGGGCGGCGCCGTCCGCACCGCGGGCATCACGGGAGGTCCCGTGATGCCCGTCGTCGGCCCCCTAGATTCTGTCCGCGCGATCACGAGCGGAGCCAGATGACCAGTGCGGCGACAGTGACCGTGCCGAGGAAGATGTACACGCGCTTGTCATACCTGGTCGCGACGGCGTGGTGCGACCGCCTCGGGACCGTCCGAGGGCCTCGCCCGCCGCCCCGGCGGCCGGCGAGCCGGGGCTCGGCCCGTGGGTGATGCTCGGCACGACCTTCAAGGGACTGACCGACCGGACGCTCGTTTGGCAGACCGCCGAGTTGCTCGCCCGGGAGACCGGGCGGGACGCCCGGACGGTGCTGGTCCGGCCGGAACTGGTCGTCGAGGTCGCCTTCGACGGCCTCCGGCGCAGCCCCCGCTACCGCCGGGCTGGCCCTGCGGTTCGCCCGGGTGGTGCGCTACCGGCCGGGCAAGAGCGCCGCCGAGGCCACACGGTGGCCTCCGTACGGGAGTTGGCCACCGCCGAAGGGCCCGTGAGGCCGTCCGCGCGGCCGGGTCCGCCGACCCGTCCGGCGAAGTACCGCGGGCTGAAACGCATAGCGCCGCAATGGGGGTTCACACACAGGGGCCGAATCAGCCATTCTCGATCCGGCCACCGTACCCCTCCGTGAACGGACCAGCGATGGCTAGGTTGACCGTGACAACGAGAGGCGGCCGCCCGGCAGTCGGCGCCGCCCTGGCGAAAGGTGCCCGACATGCAGGTGAGCGTCGACCGGGACCGTTGCTGCAGCTCCGGCATGTGCGTGATGAACGCCCCCGCGGTCTTCGACCAGGACGACCGGGACAGTCTCGTGATGCTCCGTCAGACCGTCGTGCCGCCCGAGCAGTTCGACGATGTCAGACTCGCCTCCGAGCTCTGCCCGGGCCGGGCGATCACCGTCACCGGGGACGAGCCCGCGCGGACCGGGGCCTGACGGACCCCCGCCGCCGGCCCCGCAGGCCGCCGGGAACCTTCCCGGGCCCCGAACCCCACGAGAACACCCGCGACGTGAGGAGACCCCCGCCTTGACCACCGCACCCACCACCCCCGTCCTCCCACTGCCGGCCCGGCACTCCGGCGGCTGCCCCTTCGGCCCGCCGCCCGCGTACCCCGAGGCCGCCGCCACCGGGCCGGTGACCAGGGCCGAGCTGCCCGACGGCGACCTCTGCTGGCTGGTCACCGGCTTCGCCGAGGTCCGCACCGTGCTGTCCGACCGCCGGTTCAGTGCCGACATACGCCACCCGTCCTTCCCGCTGCTGGTCGCCGGCGCTCGCGAGCTGATCACCGACAATCCGGACTTCCTGCGGCTCGACGACCCCGAGCACGCCCGCCAGCGCCGCATGCTCACCGGGGAATTCCTGGTCAAGCGGGTGGAGGCGCTGCGCCCGGAGATCCAGCGGATCGTGGACGAGGCACTGGACCGGATGACCGCGGGCCGGACCACGGCCGACCTGGTCACCGACTTCGCGCTGCCGGTGCCCTCGCTGGTGATCTGCCTGCTGCTCGGCGTGCCGTACGAGGACCACGACCGCTTCCAGAACCTGAGCCGCACGATGCTCAGCCAGGAGAGCACCGTGGAGCAGCTCCGGGAGGCTCAGGAGGAAATCCTGCACTACCTGCGCGACCTGACGGCCCGCAAGCGCGCACAGCCGCAGGACGACGTCCTCAGCCGACTCGCGGCGCGGGACGACCTGACCCCGGACGACGCGGCCGCCATGAGCGTGCTGCTGCTGGTCGCCGGGCACGAGACGACCGCGAACATGATCGCGCTGTCGACCGCGCTGCTGCTGGAGCACCCCGAGCAGATCCCCGGCCTGGCCGACCCGGCCACCCTGCCGGGCGCGGTGGAGGAGCTGTTGCGGCTGCTGACCATCGTGCACACCGGCCTGCCCCGGGTGGCGCTGGAGGACGTGGAGCTGGGCGGCGTCACCGTCCGGGCCGGGGAGGGCGTGATGGCGATGCTCTCCACCGCCAACCGGGACGAGGCGGTGTTCGGCGGCGCCGGCCATCGGGCGACGGACGAGCTGGACCTGTACCGGGACGCCCGGCGGCAGCTGGCGTTCGGCTTCGGCGTGCACCAGTGCCTGGGCCAGCCGCTGGCCCGCGCCGAACTCCAGATCGCCCTGGAGACGCTGTTCCGCCGGCTGCCGGGGCTGCGGCTGGCCGGCGAGCGCGAGTTCCGTACCGAGTCGTTCATCTACGGGATGCGGTCACTGCCCGTGACCTGGTGAGCGGGGCCCGATGGAGAACTCTCACCGGGCACCCGCCG
The DNA here is from genome assembly GCF_042732075.1 of Kitasatospora sp. NPDC059812. Lineage (NCBI taxonomy): Bacteria > Bacillati > Actinomycetota > Actinomycetes > Kitasatosporales > Streptomycetaceae > Kitasatospora > Kitasatospora sp. NPDC059812. The sequence continues at coordinate 42,642 of NZ_JBHWIO010000020.1, read as the reverse complement.
CGTGAGCCTTTGCGCAGGCGGGCGGCCTGACCGTCCGCCTTCTCCGGGATCGTGCGCCGGATGCCGCGCCTGCGCAGGTGGGCGCGGCACGGGCCGTTGCTGTAGGCCTTGTCGGCGGCCACGCTGTCGGGCGTCTTCCGGGGCCTGCCCGGCCCTGTCCGCGGGACACGGATCTTCTCCGGTACCGGCTCGAACTGCGTGCAGTCCGCCCGCTGCCCCGGCATGACGACCAGGGACAGCGGGCGGCACCGGCCGTCCGCGCTCAGGTGGACCCTGCTGGTGAACCCGCCCCGCGAGCGGCCGAGGCCCTCGCCTCCACCACCACCTTCACCAGGCGGGCGACGAGGCTCTGCCACGGCGCCTCGCCCTGGTGTTCCCCGGGCCCAGCCCCCTTTGAGGCCACCGCTGGGACCACAGCGCGGTCAGCGCGTCCAGTGCTTCGCGATCCACTCCGAGCCCTCTCCCCAGTCGTCCACCCTCATGCCCGACGACGGCTCCCCGCCCGACGAGGGCCGCCCCGACCGATGGTCGGGAAACGGGTCGTGCCGAGCGGCCCGACGCCGTACCGTGGTCCGGTCGACGATCTTGGGGCAGCGACCCCACGAGGACCAGAGGACGGGGCTGGACACCATGCAGCAGTACCAGGGCTGGGCCGACGAACGGTTCGGCGCCGTGGCGGACGTCTTCGCCCGGAACTTCGCCGAGTTCCCCGAACTCGGCTCCGCCGTCACGGTGTTCGCCGGCGGCCGCAAGGTCGTCGAGCTGTGGGGCGGGACGGCCGACGAACGCACCGGCCGGGCCTGGACGCAGGACACCGTCGTCCCGGTCTTCTCCTGCGCCAAGGGCCCCGTGAGCATCAGCACCCACCTGCTCGCCCAGCAGGGCCGCCTCGACCTCGACGCGCCGATCGCCCGCTACTGGCCCGAGTTCGCCCGCCACGGCAAGCAGGACATCACCACCCGCATGATCCTCGGCCACCGCGCGGGCATCCCGGCCCTGGACGCGGCGCTCTCCTTCGAGGAGATCGCCGCCTGGGCTCCCGTCGTCCGCGCGATCGAGGAGCAGGAGCCGCTCTGGGAGCCCGGCACGGCCTACGAGTACCACGGCCACGTCCTGGGCTTCGCGGTCGGCGAGGTGATCCGCCGGACCACCGGGCTCACGCCGGGCGCGTTCCTCCGCAAGGAGATCGCCGAGCCGCTCGGCCTGCCGGTCTGGATCGGCCTGCCGGAGAGCGAACTCCCGCGCCTGGCCCGACTGGTGGAGGCGGAGGGCCGCCGCCCGATGCCCGGCCCGGAGCACTTGCTGACCCGGATCGTGACGATGAACGGCGCCCTGGTCTTCCCCGGCCTGGACGTGCCGCACGGCTGGAACGACCCTGCCCTGCACGCGATCGAGCTGCCCGGCGCGGGCGCGGTCGCCTCCGCCACCGGGCTGGCGGGGCTGTACGCGGCGGCCGCGACCGGCCTGGACGGCGGCCCGCGCCTGCTCTCGCACGAGACCGTCACCGACGCGGTGCGCGAAGTCTCCTCCGGTGCGGGCTTCCTGGGCTTCGACATGGGCGCCCGCTGGGGTTCCGGCCTGCTGCTCGACTCCCCCGCCTTCCGCCCGCTGCTGGGCGAGCGCAGCTTCGGCAACGACGGCGCGGGCGGCCAGTTCGCCTTCGGGGACGACGAGTTCGGCGTCGGCTTCGGCTACGTCGCCAACCGGATGATCGGCCACGGCGACGCCCGCGCCAACCGGCTGATCGAGGCGGTGCGCGGGTGCCTGGGGTGACGGACTTCCTCGCGCGGCTCACCGCGCTGGCGGCCACCGGCGGCCTGGACGGCCCGGATGGGCTGCGCTACAACGCCTCGCTGCCCGAACTCGCCGCCCACTACGGCGATCCCTGGGACGGCGGGCGGATCCACCGCGAGTCCCGCTGGCCGCACGGCTTCAGCTGGGGCGACGTACAGACGGTGTTCTGCCGCTGCCGCCGGCTCCAGTCGCTGTCCCTGCCCGTGTGGCACGGCGAACTCGAACTCCCGCTGGCCGGCGGCGGGTTGCTGACGCTCGACACGCACGTCACCGAGTCGGCCCTGATCGCCGCGCTGACCGCCGCCGGCTGCCGCTGGGAGACCGTGACGTACGAGAACGTCCCCGACCAGCGCACCCTGGAGGTGGCGGTGGCCGAGGAGGTCCGGGTGGCGTTCGTCCTCACCGACCGCGACGGCCACGCGGACCGCGAGGGCGGTGACGCGCCGCCGCCCGAGGACTGGCTGCTGAACAAGGCCCTGCTGTGGGGCTACGACCACACCGACTGCCCCGAGCCGGACCGCACCCTCCCGGACGACGGCTGGGGCGCCTCGCCCAACTGACGCGTACGGCCGGCCCGTTGCGCTCGACCCCGCTGCGCTCAGCTCGTTGCGCCCCAGCGCGCAACGGGCCGGGCGCACGCCCGGAGTGACGGCTCACGCCAGGGCGCGCGGCAGCACCACCCGCACCCACTCCTCCGGCTGCGACAGGTGCGGTGCGTGGCCGGCACCGGGGTACAGGTGCCGTTCCACCTTCGCCAGGGTGAGGTCGATGATGTCCAGCACCTCGCCGTACATCGGCGGGCTGTTGTCACTTTGCGTGAGCAGGGCCGGTTCCGTGAAGCGGGCCAGCGCGTCCAGGTCGAGGTCCAGGGCGTCCGGGTCCCGCAGCTCGTCCAGGTAGGTCGGCGCGTTGCGCACGTACGTGTGCCGCACCGGCGCGGGCAGCTGCGCCCAGGCCCCCGGCCCGAAGGTGACCGTCTCCACGAACAGCTCCGCCGCCGCGGCCGACTCGGCCTGCTCCAGCAGCTCCCGGACGGCGGTGATCCGGTCGGCGAGCGCGGTGGCGACCGGCCGCAGCTCGGGGTCGGCGAGCAGGATGCCGGCGCCGGGCGGCTCGTGCACGGCGATCCCCCGCAGCAGGTCGGGCCGGGCGGCGGCGAGCCGCAGCGTGATCAGCGAACCGTACGAGTTCCCGCAGACGAACGCCGGCGCGAGTCCGAGCCCCTCGATCAGCCCGGCCAGGTCGGCCGCGTCCTCGTAGACCGAACCCTGGGTGAGCGGGTCCTCACTGCGGCTGTGGCCCCGCCGGTCGTAGGCGACGACGGTGGTCGACTCGGCCAGGCCCGGCATCACGCGCGCCCAGCTGTCGGCGTCGCTCCACGAGCCGTGCACCAGGACGACGCCGGGCCCCTCGCCACGGGCCTCGTAGTGCAGCGACACCCCGTTCACCCTGATCTCGGCCATCACGAGCCTCCCGATCTCGGCGGTGCTCCCCCACCAGCCTGACACAGCCGCTCGGGGCGGCACCCCCGGGCCGCCGCCGTGACCGAGCGTGACGAACAGCGGGCGGCCAAGGGCTCCGGACAGGCTCGGCTCAGACCCCGGACCGGCTCAGCCCATGCCCCGGGCCGGCGGCTCGTCCCGCGTGCCGTCCTCCGCCACCACCGTGAACCGGCCGGGCCCGGAGACCGACAGGTCCACCGGGTGGACGGACTTCGAGTCGTTGACGTCCAGTTGGCTGCTCTTCCGCCCGGTCGCGGCGTCGACCCGGGTCAGCTTGTCCCGGGTCAGCGCCCACACCGACGCGCCGTCCACCAGCAGCCCCGTCACCTGGTCGTCCAGCCCGGACGTCCAGCGCTTCCCGCCGTCGGCGAGCGAGTAGGCGACCAGGCGCCCGGTGGCGATGCGGCTGGGGTTCTTCCCCCCGCTGATCCGGACGTCGTCCGGCTTCTCGCCGGGGACGATCAGCTGGTCGCCGACGACCACCCCGCCGAACAGCGGACGGGCGGCGAACGCGTCGTAGGCGTGGGCACCGCCCAGCATGACGTCGAGGTCGTACTCGTCCCCCGCGACCGGGATCGACGCCCGCTGCCGCCCCGCCCCGTCGAAGCTGAGGACGGCGTGCGTCCCGCGCTCGCCCTGCGCGTCGACCCAGACCGCGAGGGGCTCGGTGGAGACCACCGCGACGTCCTTCAGCCCGCCCGTGACCGGCAGGGCGACCCGGGTCCGCTCCTGCCCGTCCGCCGGGGCCAGCGACCGCAGCACCGGCGCGGCGTCGCCGCACTGCGCGACCGTCACCACCTCCGCCGCCCCGCCCGCCACCTGCAACGGCGCGCAGCCGGCGTCCGCGTCGCCGCGCCAGGAAGCGCGCCCGTCGGCCAGGTGCACCGCGCGCCAGCCGGTCCGCTCCTGGAGGACGGCCTCGTCCCCGGCGACGGCGAGCAGATCGGGCGCCGCCGTGTCCCCGACGCGGCCGGGCGCGTCCGCCGCGGCGGTCCAGGCGGCCGTGCCGTTGGCGAGGTTGAGCGCCGTCACCGCCGCGCACGGCCGGTCGTGCGGGGAGTGGCCGAGCAGCCCGAGGCCGTGGCCCGTCCCGCGGCTCATGGCGCAGACGGAGTCCTCGCCCGGCGGCGCCCACCGCCACGCGACCTGCCCGGTGGCGCCGCGGTAGGCCACCACCTGGTCGGGCCGGACCCGCACCACCACGTCCCCGCTGGTCCAGCTGCCGACGGCGCGGATCGACGACGGCCGGTCCAGTGGCGCCTCCCAGGCGTCGTTGAGGCCGGTCCCGGCGAAGGAGACGAACACGGCGAGCCCGAACAGGATCCCGACGGCGACCGCGGGGAAGCCGCGCCGGGGGTGGAGCAGCGCCCACAGCAGGCCGGCCCCGCAGGGCATCAGGCCGAGGATGCTGACGATGCCCATGAAGTCGAGGCTCTCGCCGCCGTACCCCTGGGACGGCCCGATCAGCACGGCCAGGCCCATGCTCGCGAACATGGCCCCCAGCACCCCGCCGGAGACCACCATCCAGGCCTCCTTGTCCATCGCGAACCCGCCCCTGGCGAGGCGGACGGACCTGCGGGCCCACCCGGCCCCGGCGGCACTGTCCACGGGCCCCTCGGCCATGTCGGTCACTCCCCCGTCAAGCGCCGCCCACCGCATGAGCGACGATCATCGGATGATCGCAGAGCCTCGCTGGATCCTGAACAAAGACAACGGAAAACTCCCGGCCCCACCGACGGACGGTAGGTTGGCCCGGGGGCCGGGGCGCGGCACCGGGGCACGAAAGGGGCGGGGATGCAGCCGGGCGACGTACTCGACGGGCGGTACGAGCTGGTCGAGCAGATCGGCGAGGGCGCCTTCGGCGCGGTCTGGAAGGCCCGCGACGCGCGGATCCAACGGCTCGTCGCCGTCAAGGTGATGCTCCCGGGCAGCAACAACACCCCCAAGGACGCGGCCCGGTTCGTCCGCGAGGTGGCCACCGCCGGCGCGCTCAACCACCCGTCCATCGTCACCGTGCACGACTTCGGCCAACACGACGAGGCCGGCCGGCCGTTCTACTTCCTGGTCATGGAACTGCTCGACGGCGCCCCCCTCAGCCGCCACCTCGGCGACGGGCCGCTGCCCCTGCGCCAGGCCCTCACCTGGGCCGTCCAGATCTCCCAGGCCCTCGCCACCGCCCACCGGGCCGGCGTCGTCCACCGGGACGTCAAACCCGCCAACGTGATGATCCAGTCCTCCGGCGAAGTCAAGGTCGTCGACTTCGGCATCGCCCGGGTCGGCACCGCCGACGACGGCATCACCAGCACCAACGTCATCGTCGGCACCCCCGCCTACATGGCCCCCGAACGCTTCGACAGCCGCGGCCTCGACGCCCGCTCCGACCTCTACGCCTTCGGCTGCCTCCTGTACGAACTCCTCACCGGCCGCACGCCGTTCCGCGGCACCCTCTACGAACTCATCCGCCAGCACGGCGAGGTCCACCCCGCCGCCCCCGGCACCCTGCGACCCGGCCTGCCCGCCGACGTCGACACCCTCGTCCTCGAACTGCTCGCCAAGGACCCCGACCGGCGGCCGCCGCACGCCGACCAGGTCGCCCAACGCCTGCTCCACCTCGCCGAGCAGGCCGAACAGCCCCCGGCCGGCTACCACGCCACCGTCCGGGACGTCCCCGCCGCCGAGGAGGACCCGTACGTCCTCGCCCGCCGACGGGAGGCGGACGCGCTGTTCCAGCACACCCGCGACCAGGCCGCCCAGGTCGCGCTGCAGTTCGAGACCAGCATCGCCCAGCGGCGCCGCCAGCTCGACCAGGACCTCGCCGACCAGCGGGCCCACGCCGAGGCCCGGGCGCAACAGATCGTCACCGACGCCCAGCAACGCGGCGAGGAGCTCGAACGGGAGGCCGCCGCCCGGGCGGCCGCCAGCCTCAAGCAGCTCACCGAGGCCGAACAGCGCACCGACCTGCTGCGCCGGCAGACCGACAAACTGCGCAACGACGCCGAGAGCCTTCGCCGCACGGTCGACAACGCCCGCCGCCAGGCCTCCGACTTCCTCGCCGACGCGGCCGCCAAGGCCGGCCTCGGCCCGGCCACCGAACCCCGCCGCTCGATCGCCCCGCCGGCCGGCTCGTCCGGCGGCTCGCAAACCGGCTCGCAAACCGGCTCGCAGCGCCGGAAGCTCCCGAGCATGCAGGACCTGCTCTCCGGCCGGAGCCGCTCCACCGGCGGCGGCGACCAGCCGGGCCGCCCCTCCTGACCTCACCCCGACGCCCCGCCCCGACGCCCCGCCCCAACGCCTCGTACCCGGAGGCGAGTCGGCCCGCCAGGCCCAGTCCACGCGGGCCCCGCCCCCGCGCCACCGGCTGGGCCCTGCGGCCCCTGCTCACGCACCGCGACCCGCCCACGGAACCGTAGAATCCGCAGGTAGACACCAGGGAGGGATTTCGCGTGTTCCAGGCGCAGCGGCCGCGCACCGCACAACTGACCCCACGACTCGGCGACGACGGGACGGGGCGGGTCGAAGCCGTCGCCCTGCTGCTGCCCGGCGGGTTCCTGCGCAGCCGGCGCGGACCGCTGAAGGTCGCCGAACTGGGCCTGCGCCGCCTCACCGCCGAACTCGCCGACCGCGGCCGCCCGCACGGCCTCGCCGTCCACCTGCTGCGCTACCGCTACAGCGGCTGGAACGGCGCCGACGCCGACACCGCCGTCGACACCCGCTGGGCCCTCGACGAACTCGCCCGCCGCTACGGCGACGTACCCGTCGTCCTCATCGGCAACTCCCTCGGCGGGCGCGCCGCCTTCTGGTGCGCCGGGCACCCGAACGTCGTCGGCGTCGCCGGCATCGCGCCCTGGCTGCCCAGCGGCGACCCCGTCGACCACCTCGCCGGCCGGCGCGTCCTGATCGTCCACGGCACCGGCGACCACAGCGCCGCCAACGCCAACCAGTCCCTCGAATACGCCCTGCGGGCCCGCCCGGTCGTCCCCGACCTCGCCCGCTACGAAGCCCCCGGCGCCAACCACTACCTCATCCGGCAGACCGCCGACATCAGCGCCCTCACCACGGACTTCACCCTCGACACCCTCAAGGCCGAACCGGCCCCCCTCGCCTCCGGCACCGTCTGCACCCGCCTGCCCACCCGGCGCGCCTAGGCGCAGCCCCGGAACCCGCGGTCGACCAGCGGGCCCCGGCCACCGGGATCCGACCAGCGGCACGAAATCGGGTTGGCGGTCGACCGCCCGCCTTGCCTATGGTCGGGGGATGACCACTCGAACCTTCCGCATCATGGTGCGCGGCGTCTTCGACGGCCTGAGCGCCGAGCAGCACGCCGAACTCCTCGCCCGCGCGCCCGAACACGACGTGCTGCGCGCGGCCTTCACCCGCGAGGGACACCTCAGCTACGACCTCGGCGCGCGGGCCGCCTTCACCTTCCGCTTCCTCGACTCGGGCGAGGCGGAGGAGGACATCCTGGCGGCCGCCGAGCGGGCCGAGCAGGCGGCGCGGGCCTGGCTGGCCGAGCGCGGCTACGGCTACAAGAACCTGCGCTCCCAGGCCGAGGACCTCTCGCAGGCACCGCTCGGCAAGCGGCAGCGCCGCGCCGCCAACGCCGGCTAGCCCCCTCCCCCCTCCCGCTACCTCCTTGACGGCTCGCCGCACCGGTATGCTTGAGTAGTCAAGGAGGTAGCAATGACAGATCCGCACGCCAACCCGCACACGAACCCACCGGCCGACCCGCAGGCCAACCCTCAGGCCGACCCACACCCGGGCACCCGGCCCGACCCGCTGGACACCGCCCTGCGGCTGGTCCGCGCCCAGGCCGCCGTGGCCAAGCGCTTCGACGCGGGCCTCAGCCGCCTGCACGGCGTGAGCCTGTCCGACTTCACCCTGCTGCTCCACCTCGGTCACGCCCCCGGCGGCCGGATGCGCCGGGTCGACCTCGCCGAGGCCCTCGGCGTCACCGCCTCGGGCGTCACCCGCGGACTGGCGCCGCTGGAGCGGATCGGTCTGGTGAGCCGGGAGGCGGCGGCCCGCGACGCCCGGGTCGCCTACGCGGCCCTGACGCCGACCGGCCGCGAACGGCTCGCCGAGATGCTGTACACGGCCCGGAAGGTCGCGGCCGAGCTCTTCGCCGCCGACCAGTGGAGCCCCGACGACCTCGACCGCCTCGCCGTCCTGCTCACCCGCCTCGGCGGTACCGCCCCCGACCAGCGGCCGGGGGCGGCCACAGCCCGCGACTAGCGGGCTGTTGAACCGTCGGACTGTCGAACCGTCCGACTACGAAACTGCTAGATCCCGAACGGCGCCGCGTACCGCACCGTCCCGGACGGCAACGGGTGCCGCTCCGGGTCCAGGGCGAGGGCCATCAGCGCCTCGTCCCGGCCCGGCGCCTAGGCTGAGCCCTGCACCCCGGCACCGCCGCACCACCGCGAAGGGCAGCAACCCCATGACCCACACCCCCGGGCAGCAGCCCGGCCAGGAATCCGCCCCCGACCTGACCGTCGACGGCACCGGCCTGCTCTGCGTCCAACTGCTGCTGCGCCTGCGCGCCCGGATCGCCGACCTGCCGGCCGGCGCGGTGGTGCACATCCACACCACCGACCCCGCCGCCCCCCTCGACCTGCCCGCCTGGTGCCACCTGACCGGCCACGACTACCTCGGCCCCGTCCCGCACCCGGCCACCGACCGCGAGGTGTACGCCCTGCGCCTCACCGCCGCAGCCCGCCCGACCCGCGCCGACCGCCCCTGGCACCCCGCGCCGGACCCGGCCACCGACTGACCACCCCCGGCCCGAAATCCCCACGCGCCCCCGCCGGCCGCCCCGCCCGGCTCCCTTCGGCGGTCCGGTGTGCCACGATGGGGAGAGTCGAACGGCCAAGCCTCACAAGGAGGTTGACCACCATGGATCCGATCCTCAGCTGCCACTGGCACGACCAGGACGGCGAGTGGGCACTGTCCGTCAGCCGCAACGGCGGCGGCTGGGAGCTGCTCGCCGCCGCGCCCCGCTGGTCCGAGTCGCTCCCGTTCGCCGGGCCGGAGGACGTCCGCCGGCTCGCCCAGGCGCTGCTGGACCTGCCGTCCGATCCGGAGCCGTACGAGTTCGAATGGCGGCTCTCCCGGACGGAGTTCGAGCGCACCGAGAACGAGCGCACCCACTTCGCGACGCTCGCCGTCGGGCTGGACCCCACCGACGGCCACCGCCCCTACCTCGCCTACCAGTCGTACTACCACCGGGGGCAGGCGAGCGGGCTCGGCCTGGAGGTGATCTGCGAGGACCCCCCGGTCGACCGCCTCCGCGCCCAGGCCCACGCCCTCCTCACCGACCTCCCCGGCCCCCCGCCCGCCCGGCCGCAGCCCCCCTCACCCGGCTGAGCGCACCGCCCCCCACCGGGTCGCGGGATCACGGGATCACGGGATCACCGGATCAGCGGATCACGCCGTCCGCCGCAGCAGCGCCAGGTACATCGCGTCCGTCCCGTGCAGGTGCGGCCAGAGCTGCACGTCCGGCCCGTCCCCGAGCGCGGGGACGCCGGGCAGCAGCGGGCGCGCGTCGATCCACTCGACCCGGCCGCCCTCGGCCCGCAGCACGTCGTCCACGACGGCCCGGGTCTCCGCGAGGTGCGGCGAGCAGGTCGCATACCCGACCACTCCGCCGACCCGGGTGGCGTCGATCGCCGAGCGCAGCAGGTCCCGCTGGAGCGGGCCGAAGGCCGCGACGTCGGCGGGGCGGCGGCGCCAGCGCGCCTCGGGGCGGCGGCGCAGGGCGCCCAGGCCGGAGCACGGCACGTCGACCAGCACCCGGTCGAAGCCGCCGGAGCGCCAGGCCGGGCGGGTGCCGTCCGCGGTGATCACCGTGTACGGGCCGGGGTTGCCCTCCAGCGCCCGGGCGACCAGCCGCGCGCGGTGCGGCTGCTTCTCGCTCGCGACCAGCCCGGCGCCGCGTTCGGCGGCCAGCGCCGCGAGCAGCGCGGCCTTGCCGCCGGGGCCGGCGCAGCCGTCCAGCCAGAGCCGGTCCGGTCCGTCCAGCGGGGCGTTGGCCAGGGCGAGGGCGACCAGCTGGCTGCCTTCGTCCTGGACGCCCGCCCGGTTGTCCCGGACGGCCTCCAGCGAGCCCGGGTCGCCGCCTTCGGCGAGCCGCAGCGCGAACGGGGACCAGCGGCCGGGCTCGGCCTCGGGCAGCGCGTCGGCGAGTTCGCCGACGTCGACCCGGCCGGGGCGGGCGACGAGGGTCACCTCGGGCCGCTCGTTGTCGGCGCGCAGCAGGTCCTCCAGGGCGCTGCGCCCGGAGGCGTCGGGCTGCCAGCGGCCGAGCGAGTCCCAGAGCGCGGAGACGACCCAGCGCGGGTGCGAGTGGACGACGGCGAGGTGGTCCTCGGCGTCCTTCTCGTACGGCGGGGCGACCTTCTCGATCCAGGCGTCCAGGTCGTGGGCGCTGATCCGGCGCAGGACGGCGTTGACGAACTTGGCCTTGCCGTCGCCGAGCACCACCCGGGCCAGCTCGACGGTGGCCGAGACCGCCGCGTGGCTGGGGATGCGGGTGGTGAGCAGCTGGTGGGCGCCGAGCGAGAGCACGTCCAGGACCGGCGGGTCGACCTTGCTGAGCGGCCGGTCGATGCAGGCGGCGATGATCGCGTCGTAGGTGCCCTGCAGGCGCAGGGTCCCGTAGACGAGTTCGGTGGCGAGGGCGGCGTCGCGCCGGTCCATGCCCTTCTGCTCGGCTTCGCGGAGCAGCGACGGCAGGATCAGGTTGGCGTACGCGTCGCGCTCGTCGACGGCGCGCAGCGCGCGGAACGCGACGATCCGGGCCGGGTCCTTCTTCGGGCGGCGGTGCGGGCGGGGGGCGCGCTGGGCGCTGGGGGTGGTCACAGGGTGCCTCAAGGTGCTGCGGTGGTTATCGGTGGCTATCAGACGATTATCAGTGGTTATCAGACGAACAGTAACGCTAAACCTGAGCCTCAGCCCTCGGAGCCGAAGCGCTCCCCGGACTCCAGCCGCGCCCCGCGCGCCCAGTCCGCCGCCCGCATCTCCTTCTTCCCCTGCGGGCGGACCTCCCCGAGTTCGACCTCGTGGCTGCCCGTCCCGACCCGCACGCTGTTCTTGCCGACCACGGCCAGCTCCCCGGGCGCCAGGGCGGACGAGTCGGTCAGCAGCTTCACCGGCCCGGTGATCTTCAACCGCTCGCCGCGGAACTCCGTCCAGGCGCCGGGCGCCGGGGCGCAGCCGCGCACCACGCGGTCGATCCGCAGGGCGGGGTGGCTCCACTCGATGCGGGCGTCCTCGACGGTGATCTTCGGGGCGAGCGTGACGCCCTCGGCCGGCTGCGGGAGGGCGTGCAGGGAGCCGTCCTCGATGCCGTCCATGGTGGCGGTGAGCAGTCGCGCGCCGGACACCGAGAGGCGGGTGAGCAGTTCGCCGCTGGTGTCGGTCGGGCGGATCTCCTCGGTGATCACGCCGTAGACCGGACCGGAGTCCAGGCCCTGCTCGATCAGGAAGGTGGCCGCGCCGGTGACCTCGTCGCCGGCCAGCACCGCGTGCTGGACGGGGGCCGCGCCGCGCCAGGCGGGCAGCAGCGAGAAGTGCAGGTTGACCCAGCCGTGCTTGGGGATCTCCAGCGTGCCGGGGCGCAGCAGCGCGCCGTAGGCGACCACCGGGCAGCAGTCGGGGGCGAGTTCGGTGAGCCGGGCGACGAACTCCGGGTCGCTGGGCTTCGCCGGCTTGAGGACCTCGATCCCGGCCTCCTCGGCGCGCTGGGCGACGGGGCTGGCGACCAGCTTGCGCCCTCGCCCGGCGGGGGCGTCGGGGCGGGTGACCACCGCGACGACCTCGTGCCGGTCGGAGGCGAGCAGGGCGTCCAGGGCGGGAACGGCGACCTCGGGGGTGCCGGCGAAGACGAGACGCATCAAGTGCCTTTCTGCAAGAAGACGTTGGAGATCAGAGGGTTCGGCGCCAGAGGGTTCGGCGTCAGAGGGTTCAGCGCGCGGCGCCGAACGTGCTGTGCGGGGAGACCTTGACGACCGGCGCGGGCGCGCCGCCCCAGTCGGTGTCGCGGATCGCCTTCAGCGCGGCCTTGCGCTGCTCGCGGTCGAGCCGGTCGATGAAGATGATGCCGTCGAGGTGGTCGGTCTCGTGCTGGATGCAACGGGCGAGCAGCCGGGTGCCCTCCAGGGTGACCGGATCGCCGTACATGGTGAAGCCCTTGGCGACCACGCCGTAGGCGCGCTTGGTGTCGTAGCGCAGGCCGGGCAGCGAGAGGCAGCCCTCGGGGCCGTCCTGCTCCTCCTCGGTCAGCGACAGGTCCGGGTTGATCAGGTGCCCGGTGACACCGTCCACGTGATAGGTGAACACCCGCAGGGAGACGCCGAGTTGGGGCGCGGCGAGGCCTGCACCAGGGGCGTTGAGCATGGTTTCGGTGAGGTCGCCGACCAGGGTGCGCAGTTCCTTGTCGAACGTGGTCACCGGCTGGGCGGTGGCCCGCAGGACGGGGTCTCCGAAGAGCCTGATCGGCTGGATCGCCATGGGGTACGGGCTCCTGTCCGTCGAGGGTGCGGGGCTGCGGGCAACTACGGGTTCCCGGCAAGTCTATGCAACGCACCCGGCCCGCCGCCCATGCCCTCACACCGCCCCTCGCACCACCCTTCGCGCGGCCCCGAACGCCCCTCCCCCACCCCGGCACCGGCTTCTGGCATATCCCGAGTCTGCCCGGCGGCGTTACCCCGGCCCCCGCTTCGGCGTTGGTCAAGTGAGATTGACCGGGGCCGGGCGCACGGGACACCGCGCCCCGGCCGAGCTGAACCGTACGGAAGGTGGCACGTAGGCCATGGCCGAGCAGATCAACCACGACGCCCGGGCGCGGGCAAGCCTGCACCTGCTGGTGCGGGACATCGAGCGGGTGAGGCGGCAGGTCGACGCGCTGCGGACGCTCACCGCCCAGTTGGGCAACGTCTACCGTCCGCGCCGGCCCAGCACGTCGGCCGGCTTCGTGGTGTACGGACGGGCGCCCGCGCCGACCGTGCGCCTGGCGCAGGAGCTGAGGGAGAGCGTGGAGACCCTGGTCGCGGCGGCGGTCGAGTTCGACCGGGCGCTGGGCTTCTCCTGGGACTCGGTGGGCTCGGCCCTCGGGGTCACCAAGCAGGCCGTGCACCGCCGGTACGGGATGCGCCGCCCGACCAGCGAACTCCTCGCCGCCAGCGGTGCCGTCCCGGGCCAGGGCCGCCCGGACCGCTCGGAGGAGCTGCCCGCCGTGCCGTCCGGCGGCCTGGCGGCGACCGTCCCGGCGGCCCGCCAGGGTGGCCTGGACCGCAGCAGCCTCGACCGCAACGCCCTGGAGCGCGGCAACCTCGACCGCACCGCTCTCGACCGCAACACCCTGGACCGCGGCAACCTCGACCGCACCGCCCCGGAGCGCGGCCCCCTCGACCGCCCCCCGGTCGACCGCACCACCCCCGAGCGCACCCCGATCGAGCGCACCCCGGTCGACCGCACCGGCATCCCGCTGCGCGGCTGACGCCGCCGTCCGACCAGCGCCATCCGGGGCGGGGTGGCCACTCACCCCGCCCCCGCCGGCCTCACCCGATGTCGGTCGGATCCACCCGCACCCGTACCGCCTCCGGCGTCCGCAGCGCGATCCGCGCGATCTGCGCCGCCTTGAGGGCCGCCGCCAGCGCCGCCCCCTGCCCGGGCGGCACCCGCAGCAGCGCGCGCTCCTGTTCCTCCCCGCGCAGGGCCGGGGCCGGTACCGGCCCGAGCACGTCCGCCTCCGAGGGCAGCCGGATCAGCCCCAGCAGGTCGGCCACGGCCGCCGGGCTGCCGCTGACCGACGCCATCCGCGACACCGGCGGGAAGTGCAGCTGCGCCCGCTCGTCGCGTTCCAGCCCGGCGTGGCCCAGCGGGTCCCAGCGGACCAGGGCCTGCACCGGCCGCGCCGACGGCTCGGCGACCACGACCACCGAGCCGCCCTCCTCGGCGGACCGGACCAGCGCGGCGGCCGCCAGCCAGAGCCGCAGCGTCTCCTCCCCGGCCCGCAGGTCGGGCCGGCCGAGCAGCGCCCAGCCGTCCAGCAGCAGCGCGGCCCCGTACCCGGTGCCACCGTCCACCACCGGCTCCGCACCGGGCGTGGAGATCACCAGCGACGGCTCGTCCGGGACGGTGGCCAGCACCGCGTCCCGTCCGGAGGTGCGCACCGGGATCCGCGGGAACGCCTTGCCCAGTTCCTCCGCCGTGCGCCGGGCGCCGACCACCTGGGCGCGCAGCCGGAACGAGCCGCACTCGGGGCAGTGCCAGTCCGTCTCCGCCTCCCCGCACCAGCCGCAGTTCAGCGCGGCGTCGGCCGCGGGCGCCTCCAGCGGGCCCTCGCACCGCCGGCACCGGGCGGGGGTGCGGCAGCGCGCGCAGGACAGCCGGGGCACGTAGCCGCGCCGGGGCACCTGGATGAGCACCGGGTGTCCGGCGGCCAGTGACTCCCGGGCGGCCTCCCAGGCCACCGAGGGCAGCCGGGCGGACTGGGCGGCGCTGTCGCGGTGCTGGTCCTGGTCGGTGACGGTCCGCACCCGCGGCGCGATCCGGCGCACGGTCTCCCGGTCGGCGGTCAGCGGGCGGGCCCACCCGGTGCTGACCAGCTGCGCGCCCTCCACCGTGACGGCGTGGCCGCCGAGCAGCACGGCCGCGCCCTCTTCGGCGGCGCGCAGCAGCGCGACCTCGCGCACGTGCGGGTGCGGGGCGCGCGGGTCGCTGTGGCTGTTGTCGCCGTCGGACCAGACGACGACCAGCCCGAGGTCGCGCACCGGCGCGAACATGGTGGCGCGGGTGCCGATCACGGCGTGCACCGAGCCGCGGCTCACCGCCAGCCAGCGCCGGTAGCGCTCGCGCGGGCCGAGGTCGGCCTCCAGGGCCACGTGCCGGCCCGCGCCGAGCAGTTCGGTGAGCGCCTGGTCGACCCGGGCCACCGACCGCCCCTCGGGCAGCACGACGAGCGCGCCGCGCCCGCCCGCCAGCGTGGCGGCGACGGCGCGCGCGATCTCGTACGGCCAGCCGGGGCCGGGCAGCGCCGCCCAGACGGCGCGCGGCGCGCCGCCGTCGGCCAGCGCGGCGAGGAAGTCGGGCCCGGCCGGGTAGCGCTGCCAGCCCCCGGGGGCGGGGGCCGGGGGGCGCGGGAGCGCCGGCGGCGAGGGCTCGGCCTCGGCCTTGGCGTGCCGGGGCGGGACGGCCAGTTGGAGGACGTCGGCGAGGGTGCCGGCGTAGCGGTCGGCGACGGTCCGGCAGAGCCGGAGCAGTTGGGGGGTGAGCACGGGCTCGGGTGAGAGCACCTGGGCGAGCGGGGCGAGCGGGCCGGGGAAGTCGCTCTTCTCCAGCCTGGCGACGATGAATCCGTCGTGCAGTTCCCCGCCCTCGCGCTGGCCCTTCACCACGCGCGCGCCGAAGCGCACCCGCACCCGGGCGCCCGGGCGGGCCTCCTCGGCCATCGCGGCCGGCACCTCGTAGTCGAAGAACTTGTCGATGGTGAGCACGCCCTTGTCCACCACGACCCGGGCCACCGGCAGGTGCTCGGCCCGCTTGGCGCCGCGCCACGTCCGGGGCTTGGCCCGCTTGACCGTCTCCCGGATGAACGCCAGCTGCTCCGGCTCGGCCCCGTTCTCCGTGTTCTCCGTCTCCCCTGTGCTGCTCATCGCTCCCAGTACTACCAGGTCACACCGACAGAACGCACAGAAGCGGGGGCCCCCCCCCCCCGCGCGGGGGCGCGCGGGCGGGAGGCCACCCCGGGCGTGACTCGACCAGGGGCGGGCGCGGAGGCACACGCCGACAGGGCGCGCCGCGGAGAGAGGGG